>CALUPL010000035.1 GCA_944322635.1 uncultured Mailhella sp. | reverse complement strand
CAAGTCCGCTTTTGGCGTAGATCTTCTCGACCAGTTCAGCTTTCGTCATGGTTTCACTCTCCCAAAAATTTTTTGACTCTTTCACTGAGTCACTTTTCAGTAGAATGAGAATCCCCGTATGTCAAGCGCAGCTCCGCTAACCAGAGAAAATTTTTATAAAAAAGCCTTCACAAGGGCTTTGGAAGGCATTTTTTGAGGCTCAAAAAACACACGAAAAGCCGGTCCAGCCTTAAAGGTCGGCCCCTTTGCGCCACTCACCGAGATTCACCCAGGTCAGCTCGTGCTTATTGCATGAAAGATGAATGACTTGGGAACCGGGGATTTCCCGGAAGGCCTGCACGACATCATGATCGGTACGGCCCTGCAGCTTGATCGTGCATACGAAGTTCTCCGCCGCATCGGCCTTCAGCCATTCCTTCACGGCTCCGAGGAGACGTGCCGGATAACAGGCCATGTCCGAAAAAAGCCAGTCCACGTGTCCCGCCGTTTGAGGCTCCAGACCGAAGCCGCTGCCGAGACAGTGATCGACGCCGGGCATGGCCGCCACTTTCGGGTCGATGGGCGACTTGTCTATGCTGAACACACGGGCGCCCATGCCCGCAATAACCCATGTCCAGCCGCCGGGAGCGGAGCCGAGATCAAGACACAGCTCTCCGCAGCGGGGACCTCGTCCGATCAGCGTAAACGTTTCCCACAGCTTGAGATAGGCCCGGCTCGGCGGATTGACCTTATCTTCCTCAAAACGGACCTCTCCGTCGGGAAAGGCGGAAGAACACACGGCGGAAACCAGCAAGGTATCGTGATCCCACAAGGTCCACGAGCCGAGAGGGGAAGACGGCGCGCTTTCGCCGAAACGAAGCGGCCGCGCCTTTACCGGAGGCAGCTGCTGCTCTATGAGCGCGGCTCTGCGGTGGAAGTCCACGGCATGGAGCTTCCAGTTCCGCTGAATGGACTTGAGCGTGCGTACCGCGTTTCCCACGGACGTGACGGGCTGAAAGAAAGGTTCGAGCCAGATGTTCTGTGCCCAGGCGGAACGAAACAGTCCTTCGGCCAGAACAAGCCGCTCCTTCACCTCCAGCACACGAACGCCGTGAAGCTTCAGTTCTTCCACGAGATCAGCTTCAAAGCCGCGCGCCGCCAGATAGACGATGAGAGGCTTACTTGACATTGGGGAACAGCTCCGCCGCCATTTCACGCAGCTTGAACTTCTGCACCTTGCCGTTGGCCGTTTTGGGGAAGTCTTCCACCACGGCGACATAGCGAGGAATCTTATGCCAGGCCACACGGCCGCGGCAAAAATCGCGCACGTCTTCCGGCTTCACCGTTCTGCCTTCGCGGGGAATAAGAAAAGCCGCCACGTCCTCGCCGTAACGGCGGGAGGGAATACCGAGCACCTGCACGTCGCGCACGGATTCCATTTCCAGAAGAAATTCTTCAATTTCACGAGGGTAGATATTTTCACCGCCGCGCACGATCATATCCTTGATGCGGCCCGTGATGCGCAGATACCCCTCCGCATCCATAACGCCGAGGTCTCCGGTATGCAGCCAGCCCTCGGCGTCTATGGTTTCCGCCGTGGCTTCGGGCATATGGAAATAGCCCTTCATCACGTTGTAGCCGCGGCAGCAGATTTCTCCCTGCACGCCGCTGGGAACCGTTTCGTGGGTTACGGGATCGCGCAGCTTCACCTCCACGCCTTCCAGCACACTGCCCACGGAGCGGCAGCGGTGCTCGTCGCTCTCCTCGATGCCGGTCATGGTAATAACCGGGGAGCATTCGGTCAGTCCGTAGGGAATGACGATGGCCGTAAGCCCCATGGAGTCCATGACCTGCCTTATGAGCGGCTCGGGGCACACGGAACCGCTCATGAGGCCGAAACGCAGGCTGGAGAAATCGTACTGACTGAAACGACGGTGTCCCAGCATGGAAATGTAGGTGGAAGGCACGCCGTACACGCCGGTGCACTTCTCATCCTGAATGGCGGCCATGACGCGCTCAGGCGAAAACGTTTCCGTGATAACCATGGTCGAGCCGTGGCTTACGCAGGCCAGAACGCCGACCACACAGCCAAGGCAGTGAAAGAGCGGCAGAGGAATGATCACGCGGTCTTCTTCCGTGAGGCGTTCGCGTTCGCCCACGCTGAAACCGTTGTTGCCTATGCCCACATGGGTGAGCATAACCCCCTTGGGAAAACCCGTGGTTCCCGAGGTGTACTGCATGTTGACCACGTCATAGGGCTTGACGAGAGCCTTGCGGGCCTCGTATTCGGCCTCAGTCACTTCCCCCGCCCGATCCAGTATGGCGGAAAGAGGAAGCACTCCCGGATGAGGAATGTCCTTCAGACTCATGACACGGCGAAGATGCGGAAACTTTTCGCAGTGCAGTTCGCCCTCGTGCTGATCCTTCAGGTTGGGAATGACGCGATACAGCGCCGAAACGTAATCATAATCGAGAAAGCCGTCGATGCAGAAAAAATTTTCGCATTCCGACTGCCGGATGAGATATTCAAGCTCGCTGTCGCGGTAGTTGGTGTTTACCGCAAGCAGCGTGGCTCCTATGCGGGCGGCGGCAAACATGAGCGTCACCCAGTTGGGCACGTTGGTGGCCCACAGGGCAATTTTTTCTCCGGGCTGCACGCCCAGAGCCATGAGACCACGTCCCAACCTGTCCACAGTGTCGGCAAACTCGCTCCAGGTCTGCCTGTAATCGTGTCCCACGTAAACTAGGGCCTCACGATCGGGAAAACGCCCCGCAGTTTCGTCCAGCATCTGGCCGAGGGTGCGTTCCTGCAATTTAAATTCTGACATATTCCGTTCCTTTACATCAGTGCGCGGAAAAGCCGGGACCATCGGCCGAGGCCAGGAGGGCCGCGTTATGGGAGCATACCTCGATAGGGAGGTTCCCCGGCTGGAACTGCCGTTTTCGTCGTTCCGCAGGAACATGACGAAAAAACCTCTCCGGCAGCATCCGAGGCGGTCATCTTATGGTATTGCTCGGGCTTTCTCAAGGAGAAATGCTGTTCCGCTCCGCCGGAACCAAACGGCGCTTTTCTTCAAAGCGCTTGACGGCTATAGTCCCATGCGGAGGATCCGATGACGGCAAGGCATATTTATACGGTAACCGGACAGGTTCAGGGTGTGGGCTTCAGACCCTTCATCTACAGAGAGGCCGAACGACTCGAACTGACGGGGTTTGTCGGCAACACGCCCGAGGGCGTGCGCATAGAGGTTCAGGGAGAAAGGGAGGCTCTCGAACAGTTTGCAGGATTTGCCGAACGCCTGCCGCCGCTTGCCCGCATTGCCTCACTGCAGAGGACGGAAGCCTCCCCCGTGGCGGATGAGCACTCCTTCGTCATCCATGCCAGTCATGTCGGATCCCATCGCGGGCACAGCGTGCTCGTAAGTCCCGACATGGCCCCCTGTGACGACTGCCTTGCCGACATGGCCGATCCCGAAAACCGCCGTTTCGGCTATGCCTTCACCAACTGCACGAACTGCGGTCCGCGCTACACCATCACGCGATCCATTCCCTACGACAGGCCCGTGACCAGCATGGCCTGCTTTCCCATGTGTTCCCCCTGCGACAAGGAGTACCACGACCCCGCAGACCGTCGTTTCCACGCTCAGCCCAATGCCTGCCCGGCCTGCGGCCCCGTGCTCTGGCTGAAAGAAAACGAAGGCATGAGCGAAAAGGAGCCGTACGATACCGCTCTGAACGCGCCGCTCGCAAAGTGTCATGACGCCGTCCGGGAACGACATGAAAAACGCAGAAAAACTTACGGGCTGCCGGACAACGTCCTTATGGGGAACGCCGCCGTACCTGCACTGCTTGAAGCACTGCGCCAGGGACGCATTGCCGCCGTGCGCGGACTCGGCGGCTTCCATCTCGTATGCGACGCTCACAATGTCCGGGCCGTGGCGGAACTTCGACGTCGCAAGAATCGTCCCCACAAGGCTCTTGCCGTCATGACGGCCGACATCGAGACCGCCCGGCACTTCGCCTTTCTCAGCAAGGACGCAGAAGAAAAACTGCTCTCCCAGAGGCGTCCCATCGTCATCTGTCCCAGAAAAACGGAGAAATCCGGCCGTTTTTCTCCCCTGCCGGACCTCCTTGCCCCGGACACCGCAAGCATCGGCATCATGCTCCCCTCAACGCCGCTCCATCACCTGCTCTTCCACCCGGAATGGGCGGGCGGCAGAAAAGAAGACGCCCTGCCCGTGCTGGTCATGACCTCGGGCAATCCGCACGGTGCCCCCATCTGTCTGGGCAATCGGGAGGCTGAAAGGCGACTCGCGGACATGGCGGATCTTTTTCTTTTCCACGACAGGGACATTCTTGTGCGCGTGGACGATTCCGTATTGTTTGCCGCCGAAGATGATCACACTCCGCCCCTGCCGAAAGCTCCGGCCCTCATGGTTCGCCGCTCGCGCGGCTATGTACCCGAACCCGTTCTTCTGCCTGAGCGCCCCTTTTCCTCTCCGGGCGACTCGGTATTCGCCGCAGGCCCGGAACTCAAGCACACCTTCTGTCTCACCCGGGGAAAAGAAGCCTTTCTGAGTCAGCACGCAGGCAACATAAGCCGTCCAGAGAATCTCGCCTTTTTTGAAGAAACGCTGCATCACCTGCTCGGCCTGCTGGAGGTGGAACCGAAAGTCGCGGTACGCGACCTGCACCCCGATTATCTTTCCAGCCGCCTTGCCGACGAGTTTGCCCGGCAACGTGGGATTCAGGAACTTACGCTCCAGCATCATGTCGCGCACGTGTGCGCCGTCATGGCGGAACACCGTATTGTCGCCCCCGTACTGGGCCTTGCCATGGACGGGTCGGGCCTCGGCGATGACGGCACCGTATGGGGAGGAGAACTTCTGCTCGTTCAACCCGGCCGCTGGCAGAGAGCGGGCCGCTTCTCGCCCTTTGCCCTGCCGGGCGGCGAAGCCGCCATACGATCGCCCTGGCGCACGGCCCAGGCACTCTGGCAGCAGGCCGGCCTTGCCGACATTCCGCAACCGTGGCTTGCCGACTCAAAGGAAAGAGAAAAAATGGCCCCCATGGTGGAGGAAATGCTCCGCCGCGACATACGCTGCCCGAAGACCTCCAGCTGCGGTCGCCTTTTCGATGCCGTTTCCGCCCTTGCCGGACTATGCTTCGACATCACCTACGAAGGCCAGGCCGCCATACGCCTGGAAGAGGCACAGGACAGAGGCGAATCCGGCGGATACGATCTGCCGGTTCGGGAAAAAGACGGTCTGCTGGAGGCAGACGTGACGGCACTTTTTGCCGAGGCCGCCGAAGACAGAAACAACCCCGCCCGTCTTGCCCGACGCTTCCACCGCGGCCTCGCCCTCGGTCTTGCCCGATGGGCCCGCATGGCCGCAGACGAATGCGGCGTCACCGCCGTTGCGCTCTGCGGCGGCGTGTTCAACAACCGCACTCTTCTTGCGGAGCTTCTGGAAGAACTCCGCAAACTCGGTCTGACGCCTCTGCTTCCCTGTCGCGTGCCCTCCGGCGACGGCGGTATCGCTCTCGGGCAGGCTCTCTGGGGCGACTGGTTCCTCGGCGAATGACAAAAAACGACTCGTTCGAAAGGCATGGAACCGTCTTCCGAAACACCTCCCTGTATCCCGCCATCTCCCGGCCCTTGCTGACGGAACACGCCTATTGCAGAATCGACAGTTCAATCCCCTGCTCCGACAGATAAAAAATCCCCTCCGGCGAAGAGCATCATGATGCGTTACCGGAGGGGAATCTTCATTTTCTGTCTGCCGCTGTCTGAGGAGCAGGGACAAAAAACGTGTGCCTATTCACCTCTCACACTTTTGACATCCACATACAGAAGCTGCGCGGGAAGAGGTATTCTGAGCCTGATGGCTCCCTGCCGACAATCGAGCACACAGGAATTGCAGTGCCAGCACTCTTCCGGATAGCGGATTTCCGGCATTCCGAGGCTCTTATTGAACTTGATCACATCAACGGGACATATCTGGGCGCAAGTACCGCAACCGACACACTTTTCTTTATTAATAACCGGAGGCATGGCTTTCTCCTTGCAGAATGTGTTGTGCAACAGACGAACTCAGCGCTTGTTGCGCCAGGTCAGAACAGGTTCGCCCGAAACTTTCTGAATTTGAAGAAACTTGTTGTTGTTCAGCGGGTTGGTGAAGGGAAAATCCACCCGCACATGCTTTCCGCGGCATTCTCTTCGTTCTCTGCCGCAGAGCATGACAAGTTCCCCGACCTCCATGAGATCGAGAACCTCAAGGCAGCGCATGAAATCATGAGAATTGGTGCAGGCCAGAATGTTGCGGGTCTTTTCGCGCAGGCGTCTGAGATAAATAAGTCCGGCCTTGAACATGTTTTCGCTGCGGACTTCAAGTCCGGCATAATCGTTCATGATCTGTCCTAGGGCCACATTCGCCTCCTTCCATCCGGGATGTCCCGTGCCGTCGGCTCGTGTGAAGAGCTGCTCATAAAAATCAAGGCTTTCCTGAACGACAGGCAGTTTCTTCAGCTCGGGAGAAGCCTGAGACCTGTTCTTCAGGGCATATTCCGCCGCGCACGTACCGGCGAGACGACCGAACGTGGCAGAGCCGCCTATGTCTCCGCGGAAGTTGCCGGTCTCTTCACCGGCGGCATACAGTCCGGGTACATTGCTGGCGCATTTTTTGTCCACTTCAATGCCGCGCCCTACAAGTATGGGTTCGAACTGCTGAAATTCAATCATGTGGCGGCGAAGGTCTATGCCTTCTTCCTTCATGTAATCCAGCGTGGACGTGTTGCCTTCGTTGCTGAGGCCCCACATCATGTACTCAAGATCCTCCGGAGAAGTCTCCGTGCAGTCCATGAAGACGGGTTCACCGGCCTTGCGGCGCATTTCAAACATCTCCATCCAGATGTCGCCGGTTATGTCGCCGAGTTCACGGGTAGGTTTCTTGACAAAGGGCCCTACGGGCTTGCCGTCCATGCTCTTGTACACGCCTATCCAGGTCGCCTTTCCGCAGCGGTTGAAATACTTGGGACCGGCATGCGTGTGAGGCATGTCGAGATTGATGAGACGAGCGCCGATACGGTAGGCGGAAGCTCTGCCCACACCGGTGCACGCCGGGCAGTTCGCGGTATTGAACATCCAGCCCGCAGTTTTAGGCAGATAAAGCCTGGTGGTGTTTCCGGTGCACATGATCAAACTCCGGCAGGCAATGATCTGCACGGAAGGAATATCTTCGGTCACGTCAAGGCAGACGGCACCGGCAACCTGTCCTTCGTCATTCAAAAGGATCTGATTGAGCAGATGATGATTGAGAATTCTGACGTTCCGCTTCTTCGCTTCTCTGGTAAGGACGGCCTTCTGGTTATGACCGGCATACTTGAGGAATATCCTGGGGCGTCCCGGCTTGGCATGACCGGTGAATTCCCAGTCTCCCCTGGGCTTCATGTCTATGCCCCAGCTGTGCCACTCGCGAACCTGATCTCCGGAAAGATCGGCGAAAAGTTCAAAAAGTTCCGGATCGCAGCAACCGCCGATCTGCGATTCTTCCATCTCCTGAATGATCTCTTTTTTGTTGTCTCCGTGATATTCGGGAAGATAGCAGAGGAAATGATCATTGCCGGTCGCACCAGAACCGGAACGCCGGGTATCGGCCTTTTCCGCAACAATCACGGATGCGCCTTTCTCCGCCGCTCCTACCGCCGCCATGAGGCCCGCAATGCCGCCGCCGATGATGAGAACATCACAGGTAAGCTGTTCTTTGACTTGTAACATGGTCCTCTCCCGAAATTATTTTAAAATGTTGGGTAAGAAGGTGGTGATGAAAAGCCTGCTGTGCAGCTCCAATACTGCGTATGCGTTCATCCCGCAGGCCATCGTCGGTAACGTTGATCTTCTTGTCATTGACGTCGGCAAGAAAGAAGGCGGGATCTCCGGTGATAATGCCCTCACCTTCAGCATGGACGCAAAAACGTTTCCGCCTTCTCCTGCCGACGCTGCTTTTCCCCAGATCATCACACCATGCCTTCACGGTGTTGGATAAGCTGCTGTGAATGGAAGGAATGAAAGAATATTGAGATTCGCGGGGAACACCGCAAGGCTGAGAGCTGTGAAACATGCGCGGCCCAAGCGGCAGCAGGCAATAAGGCAGCTTTCATGGTATCTCCTGATTTGGAATAAAGGATATACAAAACGACTGTCTATAAAATTGCAAAAAACATACCAAATAAATTTATAATTGATATCAAAATATTACGAGCATTGCCCTGTCGGTTATCTATGCATTATACTCATATTATCATGCGATTTACTCATATTTAAAGAGAAGAAAGCGGGGAAAGCACATGAATAAAGCCCAACTGGTCGACGCTGCGGCACAAGCCTGCCTCTTATTCTACCGAACGCAGGGACTCGGCGCGGCCGCTCATTGTCTGAAGACAATGCTCTCTTCGCTTGTTGCCATAAAACGCATCAACATCATTTACGTTTCGCGCGCTTTCGACAGCGTGATCCATTTGTTCGACTCCCTGCCTTCCGGCAAAAGGCTTACGCTGAGGCGGGATTCCAAATACGGTCTGCCTTTTCTCGACCCTCATCAAAACCTCGACTACCTGATCATTGGAAATCTTGACGAATACAAGAACATTCCACCGTATTCACTGCCCGAGTGGCAGAATCTGCCTTTTCAGAAGCACAAGTCTCTCTGCCGCTTTCCCCTGTTCGCCACGGAAAGACACGTCTGTCTCATCAATTTCTTTGCCGATGAATATGAAGCTTTCGGGAGGAACGAACTCGAATGCCTCAGGGGTGCCTGCAGGCTTCTCGGTGAGGAGCTCAAGAACAGCCTTCAGCTGCCGGCAGAATTTCAAGCTCCTGAGGTAAAAAAGATTTCCGCCATGCAGATGCTGAAGGACTGCCCCGGCCTGGACGGTCTGTGCCGCAGCATCGAAACCGTGGCTCCCTATGACGTCAACATTCTTCTCATCGGTGAAACCGGCAGCGGCAAGGACGTGGCGGCCAATGCCATATGGGAGTTGTCCGCCCGCAGCAAGCAACCGTTTGTCAAGTTCAATTGCGGAGCCACGTCTCCCGCACTCATAGCAAGTACGCTTTTCGGGCACGAAAAAGGCGCATTTACCGACGCCTCCCACATGCGGCGCGGTATCTTTGAACTGGCGAACGGCGGAACGCTGTTTCTCGACGAACTGACGAGCATGCCTCTGGAAATGCAGACAAGCCTGCTGCGTGTTCTGGAACACGGAGAAATAACACGCGTCGGCGGAGACACTCCCCTATTCGTGGACGTACGCATCATTGCGGCAGCACAGAACGACCTTCAGGAAAAGATCAGAAAAGGAGAATTCCGGGAAGATCTCTGGTATCGCCTTTCCACCTACCCGCTGGATGTACCTCCGCTTCGTCAGCGCAAGCTCGACATCGTGCCGCTGCTGTCAAAATTTCTGGGAGACTGCAAGGAAAAATTTTCTCTCGAAGCTCTTCCCCCGGTTTCCGAAAACGAAAAGGGACGACTGCTTGCCTATGACTGGCCGGGCAACGTGCGCGAATTCCATGCGGTAACGGAAAGATCCGTGCTGCACTGGATGACGAACGGCTGTGGAGAGACTTTTCGGTTCATACTTCCGGAAATGCCCCTGCACGTGTCCTCCGACGGACAGGAATGGCCTTCCCTGGCCGAGCATACGGCCGCCTATATACGAAAGGTCATCCAAAAAACGGGCGGAAAAATGCAGGGAAAAGGGAGTGCCACGGAAATATTGAAGATACACTACACGACACTGCGCTCGCACATGATAAGCATGGGCATTCCGCTGCCCCGGGCCAAAGGAAAAAAGCATCTGACGGAAACGGACAAATGACGTTCGCCACGCATCAGAAAGCGGCACGGAAAACGCTTCAGAAGACGGATGCGGATGAGCCCGCCCCCTCTCCCGCAGAGATTCTTGACTATATGAAGATAAACGGATATATTACATCGATAAAACTTGATATTTGTTACATTTCAGAAGGTTATGCAAGCTCTTCGGTATCTCAAAGCCCTTTCGGATGAAACGCGCCTGCGTCTGGCGCTGGTTCTTTTCCACTATGAGCTGTCCGTCAACGAGCTGGTTTCGCTTCTCAACATGGGGCAGTCGCGCATATCGCGGCACCTCAAGATACTCACGGAAGCGGGCCTGCTGCATTCGAGGCGCGACGGCTTGTGGGTCTTCTATTCCGCCGAAACGGAAGGGCCGGGGCACGATTTTCTGAGCAGCATCGTTTCCTTCGCGCAGGACGACGAAGCCTGCCGCGCCGACCTCGACATGGCTTCCCGCATCATTGAGGAGAGAACGCTTAAAACAAGGCAGTTCTTCAACGAAATCGCCGACGACTGGGACGAAATGAACCGGGAAATTCTCGGTGACTTTTCCCTTCCCGACGTGATTCTGCACGCCGTACCGGAAAACTGCGGCGTAGCGGCCGATCTCGGCTGCGGCACGGGCGAGGTGCTGGAGCATCTGCGCGGCGCCTGCCGCGAGCTCATCGGCGTGGACGATTCCCCGCGCATGCTGGAGCTGGCCCGCCGTCGTTTCGGCGACAACATGAACGGCATTTCCCTGCGCATAGGCGAACTCGACTACCTGCCTCTGCGCGACGGAGAAGCGGATTTCATCTGCATCAATCTCGTTCTGCACCATCTTTCCCGTCCTTCCGCCTCGCTCGGAGAAATCGCCCGGGTGCTGCATCCCGGCGGTCTTGTCCTGGTAACGGACTTCGACCAGCACAGTCAGGAATCCATGCGCACCATGTACGGCGACCGCTGGCTCGGATTTTCTCTCGACGAACTTTCGTCCGCGCTGACGAAAACGGGACTCACCATCGTGGACTACCGGCGTCAGCCCGTAAAGAAGGACCTGGCACTGCATCTCATTCTGGCCCGCAAGAATCCCTCCGCGGCATCCTCCGGGCTGTGACCTCTTTTCAACCCTCTATATGGAGCAATCATGTCCGCCAAGAATCTCGACCTGTCCCTGGACTACAAAGTCGCCGACATCAATCTTGCCGACTTCGGCAAAAAGGAAATCCAGCTTTCCGAGCGCGAAATGCCCGGTCTCATGGAACTCATCCGCCGCTACGGCGACAAGAAGCCTTTGAAGGGCCTGAAGATCAGCGGCTCTCTGCACATGACCATTCAGACGGCCATGCTCATCCGCACGCTCTACGAGCTCGGCGCAGACATCCGCTGGGCCTCCTGCAACATCTTTTCCACGCAGGACCATGCCGCCGCGGCCATTGCCGAACAGGGCATGGCCAAGGTGTTCGCCTGGAAGGGCGAATCCCTGGAAGACTACTGGTGGTGCACCGAAATGGCCCTTACCTGGCCCGACGGCTCCGGCCCCGACCTCATCGTGGATGACGGCGGCGACGCCACCCTGCTCATCCACAAGGGCGTGGAAGCCGAAAACGACCCCTCCGTGCTGAATCACGAACCTTCCTGCAAGGAAGAAGGCATCATCATGGAGCGCATCGCCCTTTCTCTCACCAACGATCCCTACCGCTGGCACCGCGTGGCCGCCGCCGTCCGCGGCGTGTCCGAAGAAACCACCACCGGCGTACATCGCCTGTATCAGATGGAAAAGGAAGGCAAGCTGCTCTTCCCCGCCATCAACGTGAACGACTCCGTAACCAAATCCAAGTTCGACAATCTCTACGGCTGCCGCGAATCCCTGGCCGACGGCATCAAGCGTGCCACCGACATCATGGTGGCCGGCAAGGTAGTGGTCGTCTGCGGCTACGGCGACGTGGGCAAGGGCTGCGCCGCTTCCATGCGCGGATTCGGCGCCCGCGTGCTCGTGACGGAAATCGACCCCATCTGCGCGCTTCAGGCCGCCATGGAAGGTTATCAGGTGGTCACCATGGAAGACGCCCTGCCCTACGGCGACATCTACGTCACCTGCACCGGCAACTGCGACGTGATCACCGGTGAGCACATGATGGGCATGAAGGACGAAGCCATCGTGTGCAACATCGGTCACTTCGACAGCGAAATTCAGATGTCCTGGCTGGAGAGCAACCCCGACTGCCGCAAAATGGAAATCAAGCCGCAGGTGGACAAGTGGTTCCTGCCTTCCGGCCGTTCCATCATCGTGCTTGCCGAAGGCCGCCTCGTGAACCTCGGCTGCGCCACCGGCCATGCAAGCTTCGTCATGTCCAACTCCTTCACCAACCAGGTGCTCGCGCAGATGGATCTTGCCGCCAACAAGCACGAAGCCCGTGTTTATACCCTGCCCAAGAAGCTTGATGAAGAGGTCGCCAGACTCCATCTTGCCCGCCTCGGCGCCAAGCTCTCCAAGCTTACCCAGAAGCAGGCCGACTACATCGGCGTTCCCGTGGATGGCCCCTTCAAAAACGACATGTACCGCTACTAGACTTCATGCTTCCCGGTGTTCCGACACGGGGAGTGAACAGACATGAAAAGCGGGCTTTCGCCATTGGCGAAAGCCCGCTTCGTTTTGTCTTCCCTTTCCGTGAAACAAAAAAACAGCAGCCGGAGCATCAGAACTCCGTATAGCTTCCTCCGGTGAAAGGCATGCGCAGAGAAGGCAGCGTCCGTTCAAGAAGCACGCCGTCGCGATGCGGCGTATCGTAACCGTAGGTGGCCTGAATGCCGAGATAAACAAAATGTACGGCCCGGTCCACGGCCACGGGCAGAGAATCGCCGAGCAGCAGACTTCCCGTGAGCACACTGGCAAAGGCATCGCCCGTGCCGGGATAAAAGGCATTCAGATGCGGCACCTCCACCTGCCAGAAACGACGCCCGTCAAAGGCCACCGTGGACATATTTTCAGGGGACGAGGCCGGAGCGCTCGTGATGACCACGGCGGAAGGTCCCATGGAGGCCAGAGCGGCAAGCTGGTCGCGCAGCCCCTCGCGGCTGATGTCCGCCCTGTACGGCTCTCCCAGAAGGAAGGCCGCTTCCGTGAGATTGGGCGTGATGATGTCGGCCTGGCGCACGAGGTCACGCATGGCTTCCACCATTTCCGGCGTCTGCGTGGGATCGAGAGTGCCGTTGTCGCCGAGCACGGGATCGACCACGGCAATGCCTCCAGGAGCACGGAACTCCCGTATGCAGCGCCTGGCCAGCGCCGACTGATCGGGACTCCCCAGAAAGCCCGAGTACACGGCGTCGAACTTCAGGCCCATTCGCGCCCAGTGATCCATCATGGGGCCCATCTGATCGGTAAGATCGAGAAAGGTGAAGTCGTCCACGCCCGAAGTCTGAGAGGACAGCACAGCCGTGGGCAGAGGGCAGACCTGTATGCCCATGGTCGCCAGAATGGGAATGGCCACGGTAAGAGAGGCCCGGCCGAAACCGGAAAGATCGTGTATGGCCGCAACGCGGAGAACGGGAACACCCTTCATGACAGCTCCTTCGCCGCTGAGCGGCTGAACTTGTGGGCGCAGTCTATGCGCAATCGTCTGTTTTGTCATCCGCAGAGGGCTGAAAGAACTCGAAAAAACACAAATGTCCCGCAGGGTGAGTTTTTCCGGCGAAAAACGCTTTTTAATGCTTGCCCGGAAGCATGAGTCGGAATACACATAGACCTTGCCGCGCCCCTTCCGGGGGAAGGCTTCCCCTGCGCCCCGACGCTTCCGACTTGACGGGAGCGACAAGGCGCGCTATACCCGAATGTTCCAATCTCAGTAAGGAGACCGCGCGTCATGAAAAGAACGTATCAGCCCAGCAAGATCAGCAGAAAGCGTACTCACGGCTTCCGCGCCCGCATGAGCACCCCCAACGGTCGTGCCGTCATCAGCC
>CALUPL010000034.1 GCA_944322635.1 uncultured Mailhella sp. | reverse complement strand
AGTAGCGTTTGATACGAGCAATCTGTTCATGAGAAAGATAAAAAAGTTCCTTCATGGCATCCTCCCTATGCCGACAATAAGAACTTTTTACCCTTTTGGCAATTAATGAGTCCTGAGCCTAGTTTTTTTAGTAGTGTCAATATATTTTATAAAATATTTAAGAAAATATTTTAGAGAAAAATAAAAAAGTAGAAATGAATAAAAAAAATAAATAATACACTGAAAATACAGGAAATATTTAACTGCATAAGGAAAAGATGAAGCTGAAATAGTTTCCTTCAAAAATTTGTTAGACGGCAGAGGTCGGTTATGAAAAAGCCCGTGTGTCGGAAGCGAAACTGCTTCCGACACACGGGCTTTTTCTGTCGGTAAAGGGAAGAATTACTTCTCTTCGTCGGGCTGGGTGGTATTGGGATGGCAGGGACGGCAACCCTGGAATTCGGGATGTTCCAGGCTCATCCTGCGATGGCAGCCGAAGCAGGAACGCATGGATTCTCTGCTGTGGAAAGCCATGAAGCGGCTGTCAGTCTCGTTGCTTCTGCCCTGTACGGTATGGCATCCCTCGGCGGCGCTGCACGACGCGTAGGGGGACTTTTCCTGCGAGGGGCTGTAGTGGCATATGGCGCAGCGGGGCTTGTGATGGCAGGTATCACAGGGCACGTCGCTGTGGGAAGTATGGTTGAAGGTTACCGCCATGCGGGGGGAAACCTCGCCGCCAAGTACGATGGGGTTCTTCGGATACTTGAGATTGGCTTTGAAGTCCTGGGCTTGTGCCGGGGCACACCAGGCGAGGGAGATAAGAAGGGTAAGAATAAAAAGCGGTTTCATGCGCAGTCTCCCGGTAGAGAGGGAAAAATGCCCGGAGGCAGTGGCTAGAATTGGTTCCAGAAGGAAGGCTTGAGAGGAATCAGGCCCTTCTGGGCGGCAACAATGTCCATGTGCATCATGCCGAGAGCCAGGGCGTCCATGTCGGGCGTGCCGTCGCGTTCCCGCAGGTCCACAACGGGGCAGTAGCTCTTGCACTTGGTGCACCAGTCGATGCGTTCGCCTCTGCTGTTCCCGCTTTCCCGAAGGAATTCCATGACTCCAGAACCTTCCCAGCCGCAGGAAGGACAGGCTCCGCGCCGGAAATGCCATTCGGTGCCGCAAAGAGAGCAGTGCAGATGTTTTTTTCCTCCTCCTCCGGCCAGGAAGGCATTCTTTTCATCAAAGACGCGTTTGTCCAGATAGCCGATGGAGGGATAAGAACCGCAGACAGGACAGAAACCCTGCATCCACGAGGCGGGACGTTCATCCCACGGTGCGTCGTATGTTGCCGCCAGCGTGCGCAGCACGGGACCGACAACCGTTTCCAGTGCGAACAGAAGCACGGCCGGCGGAATGTTCGACTGCTCCGCCGCCTCGGCAAGAGCCGTATCATGACCCGTAAGAAGCGTGTCTGCAGCGCGCAGGCACATGTCTTCCCTGTCGAAGAAGGCCGTCAGTGCCTCGGTATGCTCGGCCATTCCGGGCAGACGGCCCAGAAGAGGCAGAAGAGCGTCTGCGGAAGCCCGCAGAAGAGGGAAAAGGCCGTTCAGGGAAACGCCCGCCAGAAGCGGGGCGCCTTGCTGAGCCCGTTCCTGCTGCCAGGGCGGCAGAACAAAGCCGCTTTTTTCCAGCATGGGAGCCAGTTTTTCCGGCAGTGCCGCGCGGGCCTCAAGAAGAGGGGCGAACGCGTTCAGCACCGGCGCGAGCACGGGCCTGCGCTCGGCAATGCCGGCAAGGGTTTCTGAAACGGTCTGACGGGATTCGGCCATGATGACTCCTGAAAGGCTGTGGGCGGCAATGCCGCCGATGATGCAAGGTTGTGGAGGTTGCCGCTCACGAGTTCATGCCGGAGCGGCTTTTGTTGTCCGGCGCTCCGGCATTTTCCTAGCCGAAGCTGGCAAACTCGTGATAATACTTGGGTTCTTCCGCCAGAAGATAAATGACGCTGACGTCTTCCGTATCGACAAGGCGGGCCTTGGGATACCGTTCCTTGAGGCGGGCCAGACGCTTTTCACCTTCTGCCAGCACTTCTGCGCGTTCACCGAAGAACATGGCGCCCGTGGGACAGGTTTTCACGCACATGGGCTGGAGTCCCGCGGAAACGCGGTCGATGCACATATCGCACTTGGTCAGCATCTTGGTCTTTTCATTGTACCGGGGGATGTTGTACGGACATGCTTCAATGATCGCTTTTATATCAGCCGGGGCAAGCTGAGTGCATTTTTCCGTGACGAGCACGGCACCGGTGGCCTTGTCCTGAATCATGGAACCGGGAACGGCGAGATTGGCCAGGTCCACGCATATGGGGGTCTGGCAGTGACGGCACTGATCGGGGAAGAAGTTCCACACCACGTTGCCCTTCTCGTCGAGATGCTCGTGAAAACGGACGATTTTAAGGTTGTAGGGGTTGAGATCCGGGGGATTCTGATGGGAGCCCCGCTGCTTGGTGACGTTGGCGGGCAGATTGTGCCACTCCTTGCATGCCAGCTGGCAGCCGCGGCAGGCCGTGCACCTTGTTGTGTCTATAAGAAATGCTTTGGGCATCGCGTACTCCTTGAGGGGCGCGCCGCATGGGCGCGCCCCGCCTGAATCAGGCTATTTCGGTCAGCTTGTCGGCTTTGCGGATGTTCACGCAGCAGGCCTTGGTTTCAGGAATGGTGGTGTTGGGGTCATAGGCGGTCACGGTGAGGCGGCTCGTGGAATCGCCGCAACCGGAAGTGGTCCAGCCGTAGGCAAAGGGCATGCCTATGAGATGGACGGTTTTGCCCATGATGGTGAAGGGCCGCAGCCGTATGGTGACCATGGCTATGGCTTCCACCTGTCCGCGGGCGCTTTCAATAATGACGCCGTCACCGTTCTTGATGCCTTTTTCCCTGGCAAGTTCCTGGCTCATTTCCACATAGAGCTGCGGCTCGGCTTCGAGCAGGTTGGGCACGTTGCGGGTTTCGCCGCCGCCGCACCAGTGTTCCGTCATGCTGTAGGTGGTAAGCACGATGGGATAGCGCGGGTCGGCCGGAGCCGCAAACTTGTCGAACTCGCTCTTATGGAACTTGAAGCAGGGCGAGGTCAGCTGACTGGAGAAGGGATGCGAGGCCACAGGCGACTCGGCGGGCTCGTAGTGCTCGGGGAACGGGCCGTCGAGACGTCCCGGTCCGAAGAGCTGACCCGCACCGTCGGTGTTCATGATGAAGGGCAGACGCCCGTTCTTCTCGTCGGCCATGGGCGGCCACGGTCCGTCGGGCACGTCGCCCACCCATGCGCCGTCTTTCCATTCGATGACAGCCTTGTCCGGGTTCCAGGGCTTGCCCTGAAGGTCCACGGACGCGCGGTTGTACAGAATGCGGCGGTTGATGGGCCAGCACCACGACCAGTTGGGGTAGATGCCGATTTTGGCCTGCATCTCCGTCTGGCTGGGATCGCGGCGTTTGGACTTGTTGCCTTCCTCTTCCGTCCAGCTGCCGGTGTACAGCCAGTTGAGCGACGAGGTGGAACCGTCGGCCTGAAGGTTGCCGAAGGCGGGCACGAGCTGGCCGCGCTTGTAGGTCTTGCCGTTGACGACGGTATCCTTCCAGAAGAAACCGTTGATGCGCTTGGCCCAGTCGGAGGCATCGAACTTTTCCGCCCAGTTCAGCTTGAGAAGAGGATCGGGGAAGACGCCGCCTTCCTTCCGGTACAGTTCTCTTATGGTATTGATGAGCGGAACGTAGATGTCGCCGAAGCAGCGGGCTTCGCCGGCAGGCTCCACGGCCTTGTCGAACCACTGCAGCCAGCGGCCGCTGTTGCTGATGGTTCCTTCCTTTTCCACACGGTGCGCGGAGGGCAGCAGGAAGACTTCCGTTTTCTTGGTGGAAGGATCCGCACCCGGGCGACGCCAGTTGTCCGAGGTTTCGGAGTTGTGGATTTCAGCCACCACCAGCCAGTCCAGATGGTCCAGAGCGGCACGCATCTTGTTGGTGTTGGGGAAGCTGTTCATGGGGTTCACGCCGAAAATGAAGCCGCCGCGCATCTTGTCGTTGAGCATGCGGTCCATGGCGTACATATAGGAATAGTCCTCACCGTCTTCGCACTTGGGCAGCCAGCCGTAGCAGAAGTCGTTTTCCGCCGTGGCGGCGTCGCCGAACCAGCCCTTGAGCAGGCTGGTCACATACTTGGGACGATTGCCCCACCAGTTGGCACTGTTGGCGATGTACGTGACGGGAGTGTTGGCCTTGTTGTATTCCTCCAGAGTCTGCCACTGCGCGAGAGGCGCGTTGTGGTAGCCGGGAAGATTGTGGTACAGCAGGGCATGGTCCGTGGACCCCTGCACGTTGGGTTCACCGCGCAGGGCGTTGATGCCGCCGCCGGCCACGCCGATGTTGCCGAGCAGAAGCTGGATGATGGCCGAAGCACGAATGTTCTGCACGCCCACCGTGTGCTGAGTCCAGCCGATGGCGTACAGAATGGTGCCGGCCTTGTCCGGTTTCCCTGTGGCGCAGAAGATCTTATAGACCTTCATAAGGTTTTCTTCGGATACGCCCGTAATCTTGGAGACGTTCTCCAGAGTATAGCGGGAGTAGTGCCTCGCCATGACGTTGTATACGCAGCGTTCGTCCTTGAGCGTGAAGTCGCGTACGGGTGCTCCCTGCTCGTCGCGCTTGAATGCCCAGGAGGAGCGGTCGTATGTTCTCTTCTTGGCGTCGTAGCCGCTGAAGAGGCCGTCCTTGAAATCATACGAATCAGCCAGAACATAGGTGGCGTTGGTGTAGTTCACCACGTAGTCCTTGAACCAGCTTCCCGATTCGATGATGTAGTTGATCATGCCTCCGAGGAAGGCAATGTCCGTACCGGAGCGGATGGGCACGTGGAAATCGCATCGTGCCGAGGTGCGGGAGAACTTGGGATCCACATGCATGACGGTGGCTCCGGCGTCCTTGGCCCGCATGATCCACTTGAAGGATACGGGATGATGTTCTGCAGCATTGCTGCCCATAATCAGGATGGCATCAGAGTTCTTGATGTCGATCCAGTGATTCGTCATAGCCCCACGTCCGAACGACTCTGCCAGAGCCGGTACAGTCGGGCTGTGTCAGACACGCGCCTGGTGGTCTATATGGACGACCCCCAGGCTGCGCATCGCCTGATGAATGACGGCGCACTCTTCGTTTGAGGCATGAGAGGTGCCCATGCAAAACACGGACTCAAGCCTGTTGACGGTCTGACCCTTGGCGTTTTTCACGATGAAGTCGTTGTCGCGGGCGGTTTTCACGCGGCGGGCGATCTGTTCAAGAGTCCAGTCCCAGTCCTTCTCCACCCACTTGTCACTGTAGGGGGCGCGGTACATGGGCTTGGTGAGCCGGTGTTCGCCGGTGTACATGGAGAGAAGCGCCGCGCCCTTGGCGCAGAGGCTGCCCTCGTTGACGGGAAAGTCGGGATCGCCTTCCGTGGAAATGAGCTTGCCGTCCTTCACATATGCGATGACCTGGCAGCAGACGGCGCAGAAGGGGCACACGGTGGTGACTTCCTTCGCGCCTTCAATTTTCAGAGACGTGGCGTAGGCCTTCGCCTCCTTCAGATCAAATCCAAAATGGGCGAGCGAGAGACACATGGCCCCCGCGCCGACCATTTTCAGAAAGCTTCTACGTGTGTACGCCATGAATGAAGCTCCTTAGGGTAATTAATTGAAAAAACTTGATAGTTTCGTGAGTTACACGCATGTCCCCGGTTCGGGAGCAAGGTACATACATGTTTCTTTCTGCTATAACCTATTTCTATCCCCATGTCTATTTTCGTGACAATAAAAACTTGTTTGAACCGTGCAGAATAATGCAGAATGTAAGGGAAAAAAGACAAAAAAGGCCTTTTTCGGCAGAAAACGGGGACACGGCAGGGCAAGGAGCGTCGCAAGCGGGAAACTGCGAGTTGTTCCTGAGAGAGAAAAGGCGTTGATCGCCGGGGCGTGGGAATGTCGGGGAAATCGGATTTTCTGCGAGGAAAGGAAGATTGTTCTCCGCTTCGTGAGTATCCCGGCTTTTGTCTGTATGCGGATGAGGTTCGGTAAAGGCGTGTCGGAGAGTTTCCGAAGGGAGAATATCGGGATATGCCGATGGAAGCAGGGATATTAAAATAAAAATCCCGGGATGGCGACATCCCGGGATCTGTTTTTTACTGGTAGCAAGGGGGAGATTTGAACTCTCGACACTACGGGTATGAACCGTATGCTCTAACCAACTGAGCTACCTTGCCATCGAGGAGAAAGAATACACGCCGGCATTCGATTAGTCAAGCGAATTAAAGGCGTCCATGAGAAAAGGCAGAACCTGTTTTTTGCGGCTCAGCATTCCGGGCATCCAATGCTCGGCCAGAGCGTCTGCCCAGGGGGTGTCGGGCGCTCCCTCGTGTTCGTGGTAGTCGGAGCTGTCTTCTCTGGCGTAGGCAGGAGCCACATTGCGGACTTTGGGCATTTTGTAGTTTTCAAGCTTGACGTTGAACGCCTTTTCCGTAACGGACAGGTCGCGGGAGGCCACGAGCATCTGCGAACCTTCCTTGATGATGTCTGTGGCGAGGAACATGACGGTGTGGCAGCCGTGTTCTTCCATGAGCTTGCGGGCTGCCTTGAAAAGATCCGCCTTGATGGGGTCTATCATGCCTGCATCCATGAGTTCGAGCTGGCCTATGCCCACCTTGCGGCCGTTGATGTCGAATTCCTTGTAGTCACGCTGGAAGAGATTGTCGGCCGAATCGTGCAGATCGGACTTTGCACGGAACATTTCCATGCCGAGTTCCATGATGTCGTCCACCCCGGCTATTTCCGCGAGTTCGGCCGCCGCCCGACGGTCGGCATCGGTGGTGGTGGGGGAACGGAAGAGCACGGTGTCGGACAAAATGGCGCAGAGCATGCCGCCGGCAAGATAGGTGGGAACGTAGCCGCCGTAGAAGTCGTACATGTTCTTCAGAATGGTGTTGCTGCAGCCCACGGGCCAGACCCACATTTCCAGAGGAGCGGCCGTGGTGACGTCGCCGAGCTTATGGTGATCCACAACGGAGACGATGGTGCTGCTGTCAAAGCCCTGCGGGGCCTGAGCGAGATCGGAAAAATCCACCAGACTTACCTGACGGCCGGCAACGCTTTCCATGATGCGCGGAGGCTTGATGTTGAAGCGCTGCATGACGAAGTTGGTTTCGGGGCTGGTGCTGCCCTGAATTTTGGGGCTTGAGGGCATGCCTCTCTGATTCTGCAGTTCCGCCAGCGCAATGGCGCCGATGACGGAATCGGTATCTGGATTTTTGTGGCCGAACACCTGAATGCGTTGAGGACGGGAAGGGGAAGCCATGGGAAAAACTCCGAATGGGGGATTATGAGCGTGTCGTGGAACAATGTGCAGAGAAGAGGACCGGGCCTCGCCCTGCGAGAAGGCATAAAAAAAAGTCCAAGAAAAATCCTGGACTTTCTTATTGTTATGGTAGCAAGGGGGAGATTTGAACTCTCGACACTACGGGTATGAACCGTATGCTCTAACCAACTGAGCTACCTTGCCGTAACTCCGGAATCACCCGGCGCAGGAATGTACTTATAGAAAACGTGCGCCCTTGGCAAGCATTTTTTTGGCCTTTCGGTGAATTTTTTCAGCGAACCATGAAGAAATATACCGGAACGGCCAGAATAAGACGATAAATGGCAAACGGCTTCAGGGTATTGCGTCCAAGAATGGAAATAAAGGCCCGCATGGCTATAATGGCGGAAATAAAGGCGAATACGGAGCCGGCAAGAAAAAAGGGAATGTCTTGTGCCGTGAACAGCGACAGCGATTTGAGTAGATCGTAACCGGCGGCTCCGATGATGATGGGCACGGCGGCGATGAAGGAATATTCTGCGGCGACCTCCCGGCGCACTCCGAGAATCATGCCGCCCATGAGTGTGGAGGCGGAACGGGAAAAGCCGGGCCACAGCGCAAGGCACTGAAAGCATCCTATGCCGAGAGCCTGTGCAGCCGTGAGCTGATCTATGGTCTGCACGGGCATGCGGTTCTGACGCGGAGCCACCAGATGTTCCACCGCCAGCATGAGCACGGCGCCGCATACGAGAGCGGCCGTTACCGTGGCGGGAGTGAACAGGGACTTGATGAACCCGTGCAGAGCCAGTCCGAGCACGGAGGCGGGCAGGCTGGTAAGAATGAGCAGCATGATGCCTCTCAGGCCGGAAAATGCTCCGGAAGTTTTGCCCGGACGCAGAAGGCCGAGAAAGCGTTTCCAGTAGAGGGTGAGCACGGCGAGTATGGCGCCGACCTGAATGACGACCTCGAACGTGGACGCCCTGGCTCCGGAAAAGCCCAGGAGATCGGAGGCTATGACAAGATGACCGGAAGAGGATATGGGAAGAAACTCCGTAAGTCCTTCCACAATGCCGAGTATGACTGCGGTGAAAAGGTCCATGCGGTCAGTTCCTCTTCGTGCCGCTGGAAACGGCTCGTTCGACGAAGGTGAGAGTTTCCGTGTAGAAGTTTTCAGAAGAGCCGTAGGTGTAGGGCGTGAGCACGCGGGTCCTGTTGGCTCCTACCATGAGGCCGACGATCACCTGAGCCGTGCTTGCGGGCGTAAGACTGGTGATGGTGCCGTCGGCAACGCCCCTCTGAAGCTGGATTTCAAGCAGGTGATGCACTTCGGCAAACTTGCGCAGCATGATTTCCCTGTCGTCACTGGCCTTCATGTCGCTGTAGGGCGAGCAGCGCACGAGGACAAGCCAGTTGGTATGGGGATCGATGGAAAATTCCAGATAGGCGCGGCAGAACGAGAGTACGCCGGAAAGTCCGTCCGGCGTGCCTTCCGTGGCGGAACGCAGAACGCGCAGAAAATGTTCCAGAACATCCATGCCGGCGGCAAAGAAAAGTTTTTCCTTGTTGCCGTAATGATGGGTGAGAAGTCCAAGCGCAACGCCCGCTCTGTCGGATATCTTCTTGAACGTGGTTTCGGCAAAGCCGTACTCGCCGAACAGTTCCTTGGCAGCCTGCAGCAGGGCTTCCTTTTTTGTGATGGCTTTCATGTTCATGGTCTTGCTTGTGTCCGCCTCGGCCAGTGGCCGAGATCATGAAGGGGAACGTTTCCGCCGGGCAGGACTCCCTTGCGTCCTGAATTCTGAAAGACTCGGACGGAGAATTCTTTCAACGGCTTCAGGTTTGCCTTATTGCAGAGATAAAGGCAAGTCGTTTGTTCGCTCAAACAGGAAAAAGGGGAGCATGGTTCTCTAAAACTGGACATCCCCGTCAATCCCCAGTACTCTCGGTGGGATGCCGGAATGTTCCGCATCACTCATCATGGAGGATTCATGGCCCGCTGTCTGGCTGTCGTTGCAATTGTCTTATGGTTTGTTCTGCTGTCTCCCTATCCTACGAGCGCTTTTGTTGCGGCCGTGACGGCGGCGCTCACATTGCCCATATATCGGTGGCTGCGGGCAAGAATGTCCAAGACCTCGTCCATAGTCTGTTTTTCCGTGGGGCTTGTGGTCTGCGTGGTTACGCCCATCAGCATAGTGATAGGCATGGTCGTGCCTCAGGCTCTGGAAGGCGCGCGGCGTCTCAGCGCATGGTGGCAGAACGGACATCCCATACCTCCCGCCATTTCCTATTATGCCGGAGAGGCCTATAGAATATTCGTGGAAAATGTGCCCAACGCTCAGGAATATCTTGATAAGCTTGAAAGTGATTTCAACGCCGTGGTCAATGCGGTGATCAAGAATATTCTTTCCCGAGGGCTGAATCTTGCCGGCGACACCATGGGTATGGTCTGGGCCGTTTTTCTTTTCATTGTGTTTACCTGTCTCATTGTGGTCTATGCTCCGGCCATTCGTCGTGTCGTGCTTCAGGTCGTTCCCCATAATGACGACATGGTGGATCGTTTCGTGGCCGTTCTGCACAATGCCAGTCGGTCGGTCTTCATCAGCATCGTGTTTGTTCCCATCATTCAGGGTACGCTTACCGGCATCGGTCTGCGTTTTCTCGATGTGCCCGATCCTGCATTCTGGGGGCTGCTCGCCGTGTTTTGTGCGGTGATTCCCCTTGCCGGCACGGCCATTGTGTGGTTGCCCATAACCGTGTATCTCTGGGCCACACAGTCCCTCGGTTCCGCGCTCATGCTGCTGGCCTGGGGAAGTATTGTGGTTTCAGGTTCCGACAATCTGCTGCGCCCGTATTTTCTCAAGACGGGCATTGAGGTTTCCATGGTGGTACTTCTTCTTTCCATCGTGTGCAGCCTTGCAGTGTTCGGCGCAGTGGGCATCATTGCCGGACCTGTCATGGTGGCTCTGGCCAAGCAGTCCATGGTGGAGAGTGAACTGCTGTCCAGCAAGCGCACCGGCCTGTAACGGTTCGGCGGACGGGATCCGTCCGTTGTTTTTCCCGCCTGCAACAAAACGGAGTGGAAATATGGCCATGCTCAACACAAAGTACATCGCGGAACTGGAAGAATATTTGAAGTCCGGAAATCTTGAGGAGGACTTCAAGTGGTCGGTGGAGGAACGCCGCGGAGAAATTCTGGAATTTCTGGAAAAGCTCATGGATCTCGGCGAGCTGGCCGATGAAACCGCCACGCACATTATTTTCAAGGGACAGCTCGGCGCACTCATGGGAATGCCCGGAGAAAAGACGGAGCCTGAGGAACCTTCTCCCGCCGTGGAGCAGGGGGCGTCCATGGAACTTCCCAGACGCTAGTTCTCAAGGTTGTTCCGGAAGAAGGGCATTGCCGTCGTTTTTTTTCAGCGAGGCGGGACCTTGTGTCGTCTTTGTCTTCGGTTCCGCCTTCGGTGAGGCCGTTTTTTGCCTGTTTCAAAATGTGCTTATAGAGGATCCGGCGGAAAATTCAGACTTGAGTTTTTCGCCGTGATTCGTCTTATAATTGCAGAGCACCGAAAGGCATTTTTGAAGGGTTGCCGACAAGGACGCGAAGGGGGGCGTTACGGGGAGCCGGTCGTCATGCCGGAGCGTGCCGCATTCGCACGGTGTATTCGGAAAAAATGCCGCCTCACCGGAACGGGGAGCTAAAGGGGCTACGGAGCATTTCCCCTGGGAGCTGAGGCAGTTTTTTCTGTCAAGCGGCGGAACATGCCTTTGGCATACATGTTTTTTCCCCTGTCGCCCTGCGTGCAGAATCACTCCGAAAAGGGAAGGCCGGGAGTCTGGCGTTGATTGCTTACCCCCGCGGCGTTGCTGACGAGAATGCCGCAGAAGGCTCCGCCGAACAGGGTGTGCCGGGAAAGCACGGAAAAGCGTTTGCGCTCTCTGTAAAGCACGCCTTCCATGCCTCCTGCTTTTTCTGGAAGGCCTCGGGAGGCACTGTGACGGAGCAGCGAGAAAAGCAGAACCGACGGCCATTCCAGATTGCGTTCCGGCATTTTGAAGTCGAAAAAAAGTGTGTGCGCGGTCTCGGCGCAGACCCGTGAAAAGAGTTTCCGACAGCTTTCGTCATCAAGAAGGCTCAGCGCGAAGCCGCAGAAGGCCAGCTTCTCATGGCGTCTACCTTGCGGACTGAGCTCACGGGAAGGCCGCCGTACGGAAAGCGCGGTTCGGGGAGGCAGAAGCACGGGGCCGAAATCCAGAATTTCCCGGATTTCGAGACGACGGACGGACTCTTCCAGAAAGGGGAGAACCCGCTTGGACACTCGGGTCAGAAGCGCAAGTGCGGGATACGGAGGCATCAGTCGTCGATTTCCTGATATGTGGCGGACTGCAGAGGAGTTTCACCCACGGTCATGCTGTACATGCGCACGGGCAGGGCGGCCAGGCGCTCCTTCATTCTTCCGTAGAGATAGCGGGCGAGATTTTCCGAAGAAGGATTGATGACGTCAAAGGGCGGCAGTTCGTTGAGGTATTTGTGATCTATTGAGGCAAGCTCTGCTCGGAGTTCCTTCTTCAGGGCGGAGAAGTCCGCCACGAGTTCGGTATCGCTGGTGAGCGTTTCCCCCTCCACGATCATTTCCACAAGATAGTTGTGGCCGTGCAGATCTTCGCACTTGCCCTGATAGTGCCGCAGTGCGTGGGCGGCCGCAAAGTCGCCGCGTATGGTGAGACGCCATATCGGTTTTTTCATGTTTTTGTCCTCCTGCCGAAGCGGTTGCTGGTGAAAGCCTCAATTCTCGAAGTCTTGCCGTTGCGGATGCCCCGCTGTTCGCTCGTTCTTCATGCCGGAAGCGGAACTTCGTCCGTAGGAATGGGGAAGGCGGAGGGCGGAAATTCCGCTTTCGGCATGCGATTTTTGTAAAGCGTCCATGTCCGGAGCGATTCTTCCGGTACGGGAATATTGTCTGAGTTCTTTTCGAAACGTCCATCGGAACAAGGCTCACCTGTCCCCGCATCCGGCATGCATTCCTTCATGCATTCCTTGTGATGATGGGCCTGAGCCTTTTCGGGTGCCGGCCCGCTCTGCAATTACTGCTTCAGGGCCAGCCTGGCCTTGGCCCAGGCGTCCATGTCCTTGTTGAGCTGCGGACTGGCCTGTACACGCCAGCGAGGCCCTAATTCCATGATGCAGCTTCGATTGTTGAGTTCGAACTGAATCTGTACGGAAGAGCTTCCCTTGTGCTTTTCCAGAATGGCCTTGAACTCCTCAATGTCGGCATCTCCCGTACATGTGACGGGGTAGGGGAACAGAACGGGATGATCGCTGCTCATGCAGGCTTCAAGCAGAGGTCTTGCCGAATCGCACAGCAGCTTGATTTCCTTGACGCTGTTTTCTTCTTCGTCATCGTCGTCGTAGTCGTCGTCATCTTTGGCGTCCACGGTTCCCACAAGTTCTATGAGAGGTCTTTCCGCATGCAGCGTTTCCTTTATGGCCGCATAGGTCTTGGGGAAAATGGTCACTTCGGCGTGCCCCGTGAGGTCTTCCACCTGCACGAAGGCCATCTTGTCTCCCTTTCTGGTGATGAATTCCTTGACGCTCGTTACCAGTACGCCGGTTTTTACGGAGCCTTTGCCGAGCTCGCTGATCTCTTCGAGCGTGAGCAGACCGAGTCTCTGCATGTCGCGCCGGAAGGGCTGAAGCGGGTGGCTTGTCAGATAAAAGCCCAGGGAGTCTTTTTCAAAGGACAGTTTCTGGTCGTCGTCCCATTCCGGGGTATCCTGTTCCTCGCAGGGAAAACCGATGCCGGGCATGGGAGCCGCCTCAACGGAAGGGGAGAATGCCAGCAGGGAAATCTGGGCCGAGTTCTTTTCCTTCTGCTTCTTCTGAGCCCGGCCCACCACGTTGTCGAGACTGGCCAGCATGCCCGCCCGGCTTACGCCGAAGCAGTCGCAGGCGCCGCCCTTGATGAGGCTTTCAAGAACGCGCTTGGTCACCTTGCGCAGATTCACGCGTGTGCACAGATCAAGCAGCGACTTGTAGGGACCTTCCTCTTCTCTGGAGCGGACGATTTCGTTTATGGCTTCGTCGCCCACGTTTTTCACGCCGCCGAGGCCGTAAACGATGGAATTGCCGCTGGGGGTGAAGGAGCGCAGACTTATCTGCACGTTCGGCGGCAGAACGTCGATGTTCATGTCGCGGCAGGCGGCAATGTAGTTGAGAATTTTATCCTGGTTGCCGATTTCCGAGGAAAGCAGGGCGGCCATGAACTCAACTTTAAAGTAATACTTCAAAAATGCTGTAACATAGGTAATGTAGGCATAGGCTGCGGAGTGAGCCTTGTTGAAGCCGTATTCCGCGAACTTTTCCATGAGGTCGAAGATTTCGTTGGCCTTTTCCTTGGCAACACCGCGTTCGGACGCGCCCTTGAGGAAAATGTCGCGCTGCTTGGCCATTTCTTCGGCTTTCTTCTTGCCCATGGCGCGGCGAAGCAGGTCGGCGCCGCCGAGCGTGTACTTGGCGGTGATCTGCGCGATCTGCATGACTTGTTCCTGATAGACAATGACGCCGTAGGTGTCTTTCAGACAGGACTCCAGCTCGGGCAGAGGGTAGGAAACCTCGATTTCTCCGTGTTTGCGCTTGATGAATTCGTCAACCATGCCCGAATTGAGGGGGCCGGGGCGGTACAGGGCAAGCATAGCCACAAGGTCTTCAAAGCCGGAAGGCTTGAGCATGCGCAGGTATTTGCGCATGCCCGTGCTTTCGAGCTGGAACACGCCGTCGGTGTCGCCTCTGGACAGCAGATCATAGACGTTCTGATCGTCCGTGGGCAGGTTTTCTATGTCCGGGGCTTCCTTGCCCTGCTGAAGGATGTTCTTCACCGCGTTGGAAATGACGGTCATGGTGCGCAGGCCGAGAAAGTCGAACTTCACGAGTCCGACCTTTTCCACGAACTTCATGTCGAAGGCGGCGATCTGTTCGCCCTTGCGACCGGCAAAAAGCGGGAGATATTCCTCCATGGGCTTGTCGGAAACCACCACGCCTGCGGCATGGGTGGAGGCGTGGCGGGTCAGGCCTTCCAGACGCAGGGAAATGTCGATGAGCTTTTTGACTTCCGGCTTGGTTTTGTATTCATCGGCAAGTTCAGGCACCGTGTCGAGCGCCTTTTTCAGCGTCATTTTGAGATCGGCGGGAATCATTTTGGCGATGCGCGTCGTCTCGTTGAACGGTATGCCCATGGCGCGGCCCACGTCCTTCACCACGGCCTTGGCCTTCATCTTTCCGAAGGCCGCAATCTGTGAGACCTTGTCCTTGCCGTATTTTCTGGTGACGTACTCAAGAACCTCAAGGCGCCTGTCTTCGCAGAAGTCCACGTCGATATCAGGCATGCTGACGCGCTCGACGTTAAGAAAGCGTTCGAAGAAGAGCTTGTTGGGCAGAGGGTCGATGGACGTGATACGCAGAGCCCATGCCGCCACGGAACCTGCGGCGGAACCTCGGCCGGGGCCTACGGGAATGCCGTTGTTTTTGGCCCAGTTGATGTAGTCCTGCACGATGAGGAAATACCCGGGAAAGCCCATGTCGCATATGACCTTGAGCTCCATTTCCAGTCTGTCGCGGTATTCCTGCGGATTGATGGTATCCCGATGGGGATGCTTTTCCAGCCGTTTTTCCAGGCCTTCTCTGGCCATGCGGCAGAATTCGCTGGCCAGGGTCATGCCTTCGGGCAGGTCGTACACGGGGAAGTGGTAGGGCGGCGCATGGAGCTGGATTTCAAGGTGGCAGCACTGATCCGCAATCTTGAGCGTGTTTTCCATGGCATCGCGGGGAATGCCCTCAAGGCCCGCGCGCATTTCCTCTTCCGATTTATAATAGAGATCCCGTGCCTCGAAACGGAAGCGTTTGGGATCATCCACCTTGGCCTGCGTTTGAATGCAGAGCAGAATGTCGTGGGCTTCCACGTCGTCGGCATTGAGGTAATGGCAGTCGTTGGTGGCGACGAGCGGAAGTTTCGTAGCCTCGGCCAGCTTGAGAATGCCGTCGTTGACTCTTGCCTGTTCCGGGAGACTGTTGGCCTGCACTTCCAGATAAAAACGTTCAGGAAAGAGCGCGGCGTATTCTTTGGCTATGGCTACGGCATCGTCGAAGGTGCCGCCGCCTGTGATGAGCTTGTTGTTGCCGAGCAGTGTTCTGGGAATTTCGCCGGCCACGCAGGCGGAGAGGGCCACGAGTCCGTCGGTGCAGCCGTAGAGCATCTTTTTGTCTATGCGCGGCTTGTAATGAAAGCCGTCGAGCCAGCTGCGGCTCACGAGATGCATGAGGTTCCTGTAGCCTGTGGGATTCTGCGCCAGCAGAATGAGGTGATGGCGCACTCTGGCGAAATCGGAGGTTTTGTCGGTGTGGTCACGGGTGACATAGACTTCGCACCCGATGATGGGAGGGATGCCCACATCCTTGCAGGCGGAATAGAAGTAGGCCGTGCCGAAAAGGTTGCCGTGGTCCGTGATGGCGGCCGCGGGCATGCCGAGAGCCTTGGCCTTCTGCGCCAGATCGCCGACACGGATGGCGCCATCAAGGAGACTGAACTCCGTATGACAATGAAGATGTACAAAATCCGACATGGTAGCTCCGATGATAAATCCGTGCAAAGTACGTAGCACAGGGGGCATTATCCGTAAAGCTCGGCGCAGGCAGGGAGGGCCTTGCCTCCGGCACGTTCAGCGGCTACTATCGGGCAAATTCTGCGAAGGAGACGTATCCTTGTCCGACATTCTCGAAAGTCTTTTTGCCGGAAGATTCAGCGGCGTGATCATCATGGTGCTGGTATCGGCGGCCGTTATTTTTTTTCTGCGGGCGCTTTATGGTCCCAAAGGTTTTTTTCGCGACCCGAGATGGGATGAAAGCAACAGACGCATCCGCATGCAGGAGGCCGAGGACAGGGAACGCCGCCTGAAGGAATGGCAGAAGAAGGGGGACGGGGATGAATATTGATCTTTCCGCGCACCGCAGGCGGTTTATGGACTATGTCGCAGGCTTTCGCGATGTGCCGGATGCGGCCCCTCTGCGGCTTAAGGTCGAGCATACGTTCAGAGTCGTGGATCACGCCGAGGTCATTGTCGATTCTCTTGCCGAAGATGCCGGAGAACGGGCGTGGGCGAAAGACAATGAAGCCTGCCGGGCCGCGGTTATTGCGGCCCTTTATCATGACTGCGGCCGTTTTCCTCAGTTCAGAACGTATCGGACGTTTCTGGATGCGAAGTCGCTCAATCATGCCGTTTTGAGCTTTCGCACCATGCGTGACGAGGTTTTTTTGCAGGAAGAATCGTCCCGGGTAAGGTCTCTGGCCTTTTGCGCCGTGCTCCTGCACAACCGCTATGAGCTTTCCCCCAAGCTTTCCCCTCAGGCTCGTTTCGTCACCGATGTGGTACGGGACAGCGACAAGCTGGATATTTTTCGTGTGATGGTCAGTTATCTGGACAACGCATTGCCGGAAAGAGACGCCGTGCTGCTTCATGTGAAGGACGATCCCGGCTGCTGGTCGCCGAAAGTGGCGAAAGACGTGCTTGAAGGTCGTGTGGCCCGGTATGCGGATCTTCGATTCGTCAATGATTTTCGCCTTCTGCTCGGCACCTGGATGCTGGAACTGCGTTTTGCCGCCACGAGGCGTGCGCTTGCGCACAGCGGTCTTATGGAAAAGGTGCTTGCGGGGCTGCCAGACGATGCGAGGCTGCGTCCGGCCGTGGAAAAGCTTCATGCAATGCTTGAAGAATGCCGGAACGGTCGGGGAGTGAAGGGCTGATGCACATTCTTTTTCTCGGCGACGTGGTGGGAAAGGCGGGCAGGCTGGCCGTGAAGCAGTATCTGCCCGAGCTGTCCGAAGAGCTGTCGCCTGATGTCGTTATCGCCAACGCAGAGAACATTGCCGGGGGCATAGGCATGACGGCGGACACGCTGGACGAGCTGTTTGCCGCAGGGGTGAATCTTGTGACATCAGGGAATCATGTCTGGCGTCACAGGGAAATTTGTTCCCGCATGGACAGAGACAGGCGCATCGTCCGCCCCTTCAACTATCCCGAAGGCGCGCCGGGAAGAGGTTATGTGGTGCATGCTCTTCCGGACGGACGCAGACTGGCCGTCATCAACCTGCTGGGCACCGTGTTCATGGAGCCGCTGCCATGTCCGTTCCGTACCGTGCTTCACTGGCTGAAAGGGGCTTCCGTGCTGACCGGAGCCGGAACATCGAACGGTTCTTCTTTGCAGAAACGTGCCGAAGATGCTACGAGTGACGAAGAAGTTTTTTCCGGTTCTCATGAGCTTGACGACGTGCTGGTTCGAATCGTGGATTTTCACGCCGAGACTACGGGCGAAAAGAAGACCATGGGCTGGGCTCTGGACGGCAAGGTGAGCGCCGTCATAGGGACGCACACGCACGTGCAGACTGCGGATGCCCAGCTTTTGCCCCAGGGAACGGCCTACATAAGCGACGCGGGCATGTGCGGAGTGGAGCAGTCGTCTCTCGGCATGGATTTTGAGCCTGTGCTGGCGCGTTTTCTCACGCGTATGCCGCACACCTTCAAGCCGGCGAAGGGGCCTGTCTCCCTGAACGGAGTCTATCTTGACGTTGACGATGATACGGGACTGGCGCGGGAAATTCGTGCCGTCAGATCGCACTGTCCGTCGTTTTCGAAAAACGGCCCGGGGCAAAACTGAACGGGACTTGTGTTTTTATATGAGAAGCGTACCTTCTCCCCATTCCATTTTAGATCAGAGAGGATGTATTTATGAAGAAGCTGATGGCCGCCAACTGGAAGATGTACAAAACCGGAGCCGAGGCCGTTGAAACCGTGAAGGCCATGGCCGAGCTGCTGAAGGGGCAGGCTCCCGAGGGCCGTGAAATCGTGATCTTCGTGCCTTTTACCGCGCTTGAAAGAGCCTGCGGCGCCATGGAAGCCATCAAGGGCGCATCCTGTGGTGCGGAAGACGTGTATCCCGCCGCCGAAGGCGCGTTTACGGGTGAAATTTCTCCTGCCATGATCAAGGCCTGCGGGGCGTCCTGGGTGCTGACCGGTCATTCCGAACGTCGTCACGTCATCGGTGAGAACGATGCCTTCGTAGGTGAGAAGACGGCCTTCGCTCTGGCAAACGGCCTGCGCGTCATGCTCTGCATCGGTGAAACGCTGGAGGAGCGTGAATCCGGGCTGCTTCGCAACGTTCTTGAACGTCAGCTCAAGCTCGGCCTGAAGAACGTGCCTGCCGACACTCCCGCCGAGGCTCTCGCCATTGCCTATGAACCCGTGTGGGCCATAGGCACCGGCAAAACCGCCACTACCGACGACATCGTGGAAACCCACGCCATCTGCCGTGAGCTCATGCGTGAAATTCTCGGCGACAAGGCCGACAAAACCCCGCTGCTGTACGGCGGCAGCGTGAAGCCCGCCAATGCCGGAAGCATTCTCGCTCTTGACAACGTGGATGGTGTGCTGGTAGGAGGAGCTTCTTTGAAGGCTGACAGCTTTACTCAGATCATCAATGCCTAGTTAAGGAGCTTTTCGCGTGCAGACAGCCATCCTGACTCTTCATGTTATTGTATGCATCATCCTTGTCGTGCTGGTGCTTCTCCAGTCCGGCCGTGAAGGCATGGGCGTTATTTTCGGCGGCGGAGGCAACAGCTCCGTGTTCGGCAGTGCCGGCGCGGGCGGTGTTCTCGCCAAACTGACCACGTTCCTGGCCGTTATTTTCATCTGCACTTCTCTGGGCTACAACATTATGACGAGCTCCACCCGTACGTCTCAGGAGTCCGTGCTTGATGTGCAGTTCGAAGAAGTTCCTGCTCCGGCGGCCGCTCCTGCGCCTGCCGCACCTGCTGCTCCCGCTGCGCAGGTTTCGGAATCCGCTCCGGCTCCTGCTGAAAAGCCTGCCGCTTCCGAGGCTCAGCCTGAGGCGCCCGCCGAATCTTCCAAGTAGAGAAGTCTCGACTTTTCGTAAAAGAGCGTTCCTTCGGGAGCGCTCTTTTAATTTAATCATCTTCTGGGCGATTTTTTCAACAGTCTGGAACGGCTCACGTCAGCTGAGGCTCGGTCTGAAACGGAATGCTTCCGTCCCGTGTCTTGCGGACAGCGTATTGTCTGCTCCGTGGAGGAAGACGGAAGGGTAAGATGTGTTATCCGAAAAGGTGCAGAAAAGGTCTGCGGGACGAAGAGGGCGAGGGCAGCAACGCACGTGACTTTTTCCGAACAATTGCGATGGAGCGCATGGCAAGGCCGGAGCAGCAGGCAAAGGTTCGGGAATCTTTTTTCGGAAGGCCGCTTCTTCTGAACGGGGCGGAAAGCGGGTCTTTGTCTTTTTTCATGCGGAGGAAAGCCCTGGACGGCCTTCATGCGGAGTTCGGGAACAAAAGTGGAAGGACGGGACGAAAGGGGAACAGGGGAGAGGGCATACGGCAAAAGCATTTCATTGCGGGCACATTCTGCTGTCCGGTCGGTGCCTTCGTCGGTGGTGCGTTCATGAAGACGCCCGAAGGATACGTCGCGTACGGCATTTCGGAGAGTCGTTTCAAAAAATGTGCCAGAGAGAGCCGACGGAAGGTTTCCCTTTGAGAGTTTCGGCCATGCCGGAACGGGCTTCTTTTGTGCCATTGACAAGGCTTGAGAGCCTCTTTTATAGCTCTTGGCAGTTTCGGACGGCTTTAAAAACATCCGGTCTCATAATCTTCAAGTGACGGTTTAACTATGGCGAGATATTATCTGGCGGAGCAGGTGGCGCTGCAGCATTCCTCCTCCATCGACTATGCGCGCGAGTTTCTGTTCAATGCCCTGAACATCGGCGAGGAGATGCTCATAAGCGGAGCCGAGGTCAGTCGGGTGGAAGACAGTGTCCGCCGCATCTGTCTGGCCTACGGCGCGGAAAAGGTGGACGTGTTCACCATTACCTCGGCCATAGTCGTCACCGTATATTCTCCAATGTTCGGAGCCGTAACGCAGACAAGAAGAATCACGTCCACAAAATACGATCTGTTCAAGCTTGCCAGGCTCAATGCCCTTTCCCGTCGCATATGTGAGGAAATGCCGCTTTTCGAGGTGGTGGAAGACGAGCTTGAGGAAATACGTACGGGCACGCCCCAGTATTCCTCAGCAGCCATGCTGGGCATTTACGCTCTGGTTTCCGCTTCCTTCGCTCTCTTTTTCGGTGGTTCGTGGCTGGATGCCGCAGCTTCGGCTGTTATTGGCCTCTTTTTGAAATACATGGAGTCCGTGTCCCGTCTTCTTCAACTGCCGTCCACGGTGGCGGCCGTTCTGTGGTCGTTTGCCGGTGGTTGTCTTGCCCTTTTCTTTGTGTCCATGGGGTTCGGATGCTCTGCAGAGAAAATCAGCATCGGCAACATCATGCTGCTCATTCCGGGAATGCAGCTGACCAATGCCATCCGCGACGTGTTCAACGGTGATACTCTGTCCGCTCTGCTGGGGTTCTGCAATGCCTTCGTGCTGGCCGCGCTCATTGCCTTCGGCTTTGCACTGCCTACGCTCATCTGGTGAGAAAGCATGATTATTCCCGACTGGCTCATTCAACTTGTGACTGCCTTTACCGGCGCTCTCGGCTTTGCCGTCCTTTTCAACGTCCAGTCCGCCAGACTTTTCTGGGCAGGACTCGGCGGAATGCTTGGTTGGGCGGCCTATCTTGTTCTCGGATGCTGGTATGACAGCGACGTCATACGCTTTTTCCTTGCCTCGGCCTGCTTTACGCTTTATTCCGATCCGCTGGCACGTCTGAAAAAAACACCCACCACGGTGTTTCTCGTTCCGGCCGCCATTCCCATGGTTCCCGGAGCGTCATTGTATCGATCCATGAGCTTTGCCGTGAGCGGGCAGTGGAATGCCTTTGCGCAGCAGATTCTGTACACGCTGCTTCTGGCGGCGGCCATAGCGGCGGGCATGGTCTGTGCCATGACGCTGCTGCATATAGCAAGAATGCTCATGCGTGGCCTTATCCATAAGTGCCGTGGGCGGAAAGGCTGATGTAACCCTTTGGAAAGTAAAAGAGTATTTATTCAAGATTCAAAAGATTATTTTTTTTGAAAAAAAACGCTTGACGACGGGGTACGATTTTTCTATAAACACACCTGCGTCAAGCGTATGGGTCACTAGCTCAATTGGTAGAGCAGTTGACTCTTAATCAATTGGTTCGGAGTTCGAGTCTCCGGTGACCCACCATACTGAAACAGAATATTCTGTTGTGACGCACCGGCAGTTTTCTGCCCACATGGGTCACTAGCTCAATTGGTAGAGCAGTTGACTCTTAATCAATTGGTTCGGAGTTCGAGTCTCCGGTGACCCACCATGTGACTTTATGAGGCTGTTTACACAGCCTCTTTTTTTGTTTAAAAGGAACAGCCCCCGGCAAGGCCGGAACGGGGTGCTACTTCAGCCAATGGATACTGCCATGCCTCTTGCCCGGACGTTTCCGCTCCGCTTTGTTTGCTCCTTCATCGTTTTTTTTCTTCTGTGCTTCACGGTCGCCTTTCTGATCATGTCGAAGCGGGAGTTTGACGAGGTCACCATCAACCAGGTGCTGTTTCACATGCAGCTCATGCGGGACAACATCGTCACCATGCCAGGGGATTTCATTCACGTGTTTCTCTGGCACGTGAGAAACGCCGTGCTGTGTGCGGCGACGTTTGCCTTTCTGAAGGAGGCAGCACCGGAGAGAAACGGCAGGGCGGGCGTTGGTTTTGCCGCAGTTTGCCTTGTATTTGTCGTACTCTGGTTTGTTGTTCCCGGTACCTTTATTGATGATCTTTTTGTTGCCGTGCGCTGGATAGTCACGGCTATGCTGCTTCTGGCCGCAGCCGGAGCGGCGGGCCTTCCCCATCGTCTGTATGCCTTGGCGCCCCGTGTTCTTCGTTGGATTTCCGGGGGGGGGAGGCTGGCTGGCGTATGGCTGTGCATTCTGTTGTACGGTATGTACTACGTGAACTTCTTTACCTTTTTTCAGGAGCAGGCCGTCATAGGCGATTTTTATACCGAAGGCGCGTATGTGGACCCCCGAAAGGTGAAGGTAACAGGTTCCGGCACGAAGAATCTCATCATTATTTATTGTGAAAGCATTGAGGAAACTTTCGGCCGCAGCGAAATCATGGGGGAAGATCTGCTTGCGCCGCTGCGTCCTTCCATTGAAGAGCCCGATCTTCGCATAGAGCAGATGCCGGGGGCGGACTTCACCATAGGCGGCATTGTTGCCTCGCAGTGCGGTATTCCGCTCAAGTCCATTTCCATTCTCAGCGGCAATCTTACCGGCTGGGCTCTCGACAGGTATCTGCCGGGCGCCGTGTGCCTCGGCGATTATCTGAAGGCCGACGGTTATCACAACGTATACTACAACGGATCGAGCGGCGTGTTTTCCGGTCTCAACAAATTTTTCCTCAGTCACGGCTATCAGGAATTCATGGGGAAGGAAGACTGGATAGAAAAAAAGCATGTTGACCCTGCCACCATGAATACATGGGCCATGTACGACAGCGACATGATCGACAGGAGCATTGCCAGAATCGACGAGCTTATGGCGTCGGGAAAGAAGTTCAGCTTTGCGCTTTCCACCATGGACACTCATGAGCCCGGTTTTCTTTCTCCTCCCTGCGTGGACGAGGGGTATTCCGAAAATTGGGCGGGCTATGTGAAATGCTCCATGTCGCAGGTGGAGCGTTTGCTCAGGCACATACGCGACAGAGGATGGGAAGAGCAGTTCGTCATTCTCGTCATGGGGGACCATCAGGCCCGAATGGCGAAAATGGACAATGTGGATCTCAAGCATGTCAGGGAACGGTATGTCCTCTGCTCGCTGCAGAGAGATGCCACGCTCAAGCCCATGCGCTCCGTCATCACGCATTTTGACTTGTTTCCTTCGCTTCTGGCCGCACTGGGTTTTTCCGTGGAAGGCGACAGACTCGGCTTCGGCTACAACGTGTTTTCGTCGGAAGTGAAGCCGGAGAAGGATTATCGCACCCGTCTGAAAAAAAGGGTGCTCAGTCACAGCAAGTTTTACGAAAGCCTCTGGCTGCCGGAATACCTCGATAAAACAGAGGTACCATCTTCCGACAAAACGGCAGACTGAGGGGAGTTTGATTGACGGAAGCATCATGCATGCGTAAAAATAAAGCATGACCGGCGGAAAAGACTTGCCAGCCGGGGACATTTCGTATATAAATACCTCTCGTTGACACTGACTGCCGCACGGCAGTTTACATATTTGCTGGTGTCCATAGAGAAGCGGGTACACCCGATCCCATTCCGAACTCGGAAGTTAAGCGCTTCATCGCCCATGATACTGCGCATTTTTACGTGGGAAAGTAGGCCGATGCCAGCATGTTCTTTCAGCCCCTGCGGAATTTCCGCAGGGGCTTTTTGATGCTTTTCTCATGAAGACGGATCTTACTACAGGAAGTCCCATCAAGGGCATGGCCCTGTTTGCCCTGCCCGTTTTTCTCGGCAATGTTTTCCAGCAGGGCTATCAGATGGCCGACATGGCTGTCGTGAGTCATGTGCTCGGTGATGCCGCGCTTGCGGCTCTCGGCTGTACCGTCGCGGTGTACATTGTGGTGGTCGGTCTTTCTTCAGGTCTTTCCAACGGCGTCTCACTGGTCATGGCACGCTGTTTCGGCGCAAAGAACAGCGATGACCTGGGCAGAGCCGTAACTGCTGCGTTGTGGTTGTGGGCGGGAATGTCGCTTCTCGTCATGCTGACGGGCCTTCTCGCTGCGGAGCCTTTGCTGCGTGCGCTGCGTACGCCTGATGACGCTCTGGACATGGCGGCAACGTATCTGCGAGTCATATTTCTGGGTATGCCCGTTCTTCTTGCCTACAATATGCTTGCCGGGCTGCTTCGTGGGATAGGCAATTCTGTCATGCCTCTGGTGTTTCTGATCGTGGCGGCTCTCGGCAACGTTGCGCTGGATCTTGTTCTCGTGGCCGTGCTGAAGCTCGGTGTTTACGGAGCCGCCGTGGCCACGGTTGTTTCCGAAGGCTGTTCCGTGCTTCTCTGTCTTCGCTACGTATGGAGAAATTGTCCTGAACTGCGTCCCGGCGGATCTTCGGAAAAAAGCGCCGCTTCTTTTTCCGGTCGCCTGAGGCCGGATATGGCCATGCTCGGCGAACTGCTCGGTACCGGTCTTTCCATGGGATTCATGATGTGCTTTGTCGATATAGGAATCATGATCCTGCAGTCCGCCATCAATGATCTGGGTACGTCCACCGTGGCCGGCTATGCGGCGGCCAGGCGTTTTCACAGTCTGTTTTTACTGGCACTCGGTACTCTCGGCGTGGCGGCATCCACATTTGCCAGTCAGAATATTGGTGCCGGGCAGTGGAAAAGAGCCGAAAAAGGAGTGCGACAGGCCGTATTGTTCGGACTTGCGTGGGTGGCGGCCGTCAATGTGGTTGTTTTTTTCTGGGCGGATGATCTGGTTCGTCTGGCAACGGGCAGCACCAGCACCGATGTCGTGGGAGCCGGAAGCCTGTATCTTCGCATTGATGCGCCGTTCTATACGGGCATAGCCGTACTTATTATTCTTCGCAGCGCCCTTCAAGGAATGGGCGGGCGTCTGTTCAGCCTAGGCGAGGGAGTTCTGGAGCTGACGGGCAACGTGGTATTTGCACTTTTCGTGGTGCCTTCCATGGGATATATGGGGGTATGCCTTTGCGAACCCGTAACGTGTACGCTGTGCGCCGTGTATATCAGCGTGTGCTATGCGCTGATTCTACGGCGGAGGAAGAGAAAAGACCGCTTAATGGCTGCTGCTTAAGAGTGCTCGACATGCCGTGCTTGACCGGGCCAGATGCCGGATAGCTGAACATCGGCTGATGGGGCGCACAATTGGAAAACGGGACGTGAACAGGAGGTAAGAGCCGTGGAAAAGGTGACCAAGGAAGTCATGGGAGCCGTATTTTTTGAAGAAGGCCGCATTCTCATCATGCGGAGAGCTCCGTTCATGAGTTGTCCGGGCAGCTGGGAATTCCCCGGCGGCAAGCTGGAAGCGGGGGAAACGCATGAGCAGTGTCTTGCCCGCGAACTTCGCGAGGAGCTGCACATTGAAGCGCAGATAGGAGAGTATCTTGCGGAGAACAGTCACGGCTACGAGTTCGGAACCGTACATCTCTGCGTGTACCGGGTGAATGCGTGGAAAGGCGACATTGCATTGACGGTGCATGACGACATGCGCTGGGTTCCTCTGAAGGAACTGGCGTCTTTCCCCGGACTGCTTCCGGCGGATATTCCCGTTGCCAGGGCCCTGGAAATCAGGCTCGGATAGAATGCCTTCCTTGTTATAACATCCCGGAGTTTTCTCTGCCGGCAAGGGGAAAAATGGTGCCGTCGTACGGGGGGCAAGTTTTCCCGAAGAGGTTCGACGGAGTATTTTCAGCGGTCTGAAACGATGGCCTCTGTATGACGGAGGGAATACCCCGGCTCTTCATTCCGTGCCGTTTTCTGCTGCGTTATGAAAAGCGCATAAAAAAGCGACCTGTGGTAAGGTCGCTTTTCATCATACGCGGGACAGTTCTTCTTGGGATTCAGTTTTCGGATGTCTGTTTTTCCGCGCAGTCGATGCACAGATGTCTGCCGTTCACTTCGCGTATGCGTGTGGACATGACGCCTTCGCCGCAGGCATCACAGATGATGGTGGGAAGACGACGTGCCGTATGGGGCATGTCGCAGAGCGGTTCTCCTATGGAAAAAAGTTCTTCGAAAGGCTGAGAAAGAATCTGCTCGATACGCTGCTTTTTCAGAAGTTCCGCCTGCGCTTCCCATTCGGCACGAGTTTTTTCGGAAAGATTCCGGTTCTCAAGTTCCTGCCGTATCTGCCTTGCGCGCTGCGAGAGGTCGTCTTCGCGGAGTTTCTGCATGAGGCGGGCTTTCTTGCCGTCGCTGCGGCGGAAAAAGCTGAAGGCCACTTTGCCTCTGTCGCGGAATATGAGATTTCCCTTGCCGAACGTGCATCCTACCAGAGCCTGAATGGCGTCAACGGCGCACATGTCGGTTTCGGTTACGGCAACGATTTCTTCGTCGGCGGCAGTGCCCATGTTCTGCATGGCCCATACCGCCGCACGTATGCCCGTGCTGAGACCGGGGCACCAGTGTCCGTGGAAGGCCACGGCCTTGTCGATGAGTTCCTGAGTTATGCCTGGAGCGTACATGTTTTCTCCTTGTCGTTTTTTTGCATGGAACGGGAATGAGGTCATATTCTTCGGGGACAGACCATGTCCATGTTGTCTGTTGAAATGCGTACGCACTGAGGACCGTATATGTGCTGAAGAATCTCTTCGGTCACGGCTTCATGAACCGGCCCCTGCGAGAAAATGCGTCCCCGGTACAGAACGGCCGCCGTATCGCAGAACCAGAGTATGTGGTTGGGATCGTGGCAGCAGACGAGAATGGCCACGCCTTGTTTTGCCACTTCCCGCAGTACCTGCCATACCGCAAGCTGATTGCTGAAGTCCAGTGCGCTGGTGGGTTCGTCGAGCAGAATAAGAGGTGTCTGCTGCGCCATGGCTCTGGCTATGAGAACAAGCTGGCGCTGTCCCCCGGAGAGCTGGTTGCAGGAAACATCGGCCAGATGGGCAATGCCTATGCGTTCCATGGCCTTCTCGGCCATGTCCCTGTCTCTTCGCTTGAGATGGAACCATCCGTCCATGTGCGGGGAGCGTCCCATAAGCACCATGTCCCTGACGGCAAAAGGAAAAGGTTGACGGTGCTCCTGGGGAACATAGGCCACATGACGGGCCAGTTCCGCAGGACGCATGTGGGCTATGTTTACGCCTCTTACATGGACCTGTCCTTTCTCGGGATGCAGAAAACCCATGCAGCATCGGAAAAGCGTGGATTTGCCGCTGCCGTTGGGACCGAGCAGTCCGCATATCTGTCCCGGGCGTACCGTAAGGCTTATGTCGTGAAGAATGGGGCTTCCGGCATAGGAGAAGCTGAGTCCTCGTATGTCGAGAGCGTGCTCCGGCGAGAACGGGCCGACATTTTCTTTTCCGCTTCGGGAGAAGGCGTGGCGCAGGGCATGAAGCAGTCCTTCTTCCGAGCCGTGGTGGAACAGGAGAAAATCGGTGTTTTTCAAGGCGGCCGTACTGGCGGAGATTACCGGACTTCCGACAGCGTTCTCCGTTGCCGCGGGCATTGCGTCACGCACCATAGAGTTCTTTTCCTTTGGCGCGGAGCAGCCACAGCAGATACGGCGCTCCGACGATGGATGTGATGATGGCAATGGGAATTTCCGTACCTGTCAGCGTGCGAGCCAGGGTGTCGCAAAGAAGCATGTAAAGGGCGCCGAGCAGGGCTGAGCAGGGAATGACCCACCTGTTGTCGGGGCCGAACATCATGCGCGCGGCGTGAGGCATCATCAGTCCCACCCAGGCAATGATGCCTGCGGCGGAAACACAGACGGAGGCCGCCAGCGTTGCGAGAACGATGAAAAGAATTCTCAGTCTGTCGGGATGAATGCCGAGACTGCGGGCCTCTTCGTCACCGAGCGAGAGGAGGTTGAGTTTCCACGACAGAGCTGCAATCACGAGCAGACACGGCAGTACCGTGCCGGCCGTTACGGCGACGTCGTGCCAGTTGGCGTAGTGGAAACCTCCCATCATCCAGAAGGTGATTTCCCTCAGTTCCACGTCGGAGGCAAGATATTTCATGATGCCGAGACACGCGGAAAAAAGAGAACCCACAATAATGCCGGAAAGTATCAGAGTGACTGGCGGAGTTTCCCCTCTGCTGCGGGCAAGAAAGAAGGAGATCAGCACGGCCGCCATGCCCGAAAGAAAGGCGGACAGCTGACCGTTGAGAAACAATGCGGGAAACACTATGGCAAGCGCCGCTCCGCACGAGGCGCCCGCCGAGACGCCGAGAATATACGGTTCCACGAGGGGGTTGCGGAAACATCCCTGATAAACGGCGCCGGAAACGGCCATGGCCATGCCGGTTACGGCTGCGAGAAGCAGTCGGGGAAGACGTATGCGCCATATGATGATGTCGTGCATTTTCGAGGCCGTGCCGTCATCCGCTCCTGCGTGGGATGCAATGACGTTCAGAACGTCGCCGGCCGTCATGTCGTAGTCGCCGGAAAGCAGGGCCAGAATAAAGGCTCCCGCCAGGGCTGACCCGAGCAGTATGGCCAGAGGGGCGCGCAGTGTTTTCATGATGACCTCGGAATAAGGACTCGTCTCTGGGGAGGGACAGAAATATTTTTTGCTCTTGCGGAATCAGTACGCCCGGAAGATGACATGGAAAATTATTGAAGTTTCGCTTTAAGAATTAAAAACGGTCGTCTGCCATCCAGTCGAGCAATTGAGTGCTTCTCAGGCCTTTTGCCGTGGTCTCGTCCACGCCGTACACCTCCTGATAAAAACGCAGGGCAAAATCGTACACGCTTATGTCGGCAAACAGTTCAGGATAGGAAGCTTTGGCAATGATCAGCATGTCGAGGGGATACTCCACACGTCTTGAAGCGTTCATGGGAGACCACGGCAGGGCGTAGATACGGTGATTCTTCACGGCTCGAAGTTCCTGAAGATTTTCATAATACGGAGCCTCATAAAGTTCGAAGGGCGGATGATAGCCGTTTGCCGTGGGCAGAATGATGACGTCCGGGTCGCAGGCATACACCTGTTCAGCACTCATGGGGACGCTCGTGCCTTTGCCCCGATAGGCATTTTTTGCATGAGCTACCTGTTCGATGATGTAGGATTCCGGAGTGTCCACTCCGTGGACGGATCCGGCGCCGCCTTTTTTGCGTACGTCCGGGCGAAGGCCGAGCAGGAGGACGGAAGGCCTGTCCTTGTCTGCCACGCTCTTCGTGCGTTCGCGAATCATTGTTTCCGTGCCGGCCAGTTTGTCGGCCAGAGCCTCGGCCTTTTCTCTCTGACCGAACAACTCTCCGATGATGCCTGCCTCGGTTTTCATGCCGGACAGGTCGGAAGAGTGGAACCATGTGGGGGAATAGAGAACGACAAGAGGAAGACCGAGTGCTTCAATGGTGCTTATGGTTCTGCTCACCTTTTCCTTATCGGTTCCCATGGTGGTGTCGCCTGCACGCATGAGCACCACGTCTGGAGCTGCTGCCGCAAGAGCCTCGTAGCTTATCATGTTGCCCTGCGGGGAATTGATGCAGGGAAGATCGTTCAGCCACGGGTGAAGGTATTTCATGGTGTTCAGTCCCGTGTATTCACGACTTTCGCCGGAACGGGAGGTGAAGAGGTACCGATAGTCTCTTTTCATGGACCAGGAACCTATGACCTTGACCTTGTCGATGACGCCGAGGTGCGTCATGACTCCTTCGATGAAACCGTCGTCTATGGTTGCTATCGCCTTGGGGTCATCGGGAACGTTGACGGCTGCTCCCCGCATGTCGGTAATGATTCTGGCCATTCCGGCGTGAGGAAGCAGCGCAAGCAGAAGAGCAGCGGCGGCAAGGGACAGGAAGTTTCTCATGGCTTCTCCGGAAAATGAAAAGAAACTTGAGTAACACAAAAAGAAATAACGTGTCACACAAAAGGTGAAGTAGCACGTTTTCATAAAAAATGCCATGAGAAGTTGATGCATGAAAAAGCCCGCGACTGCCGCCGCGGGCTTTTTCATGCATAGAGGAGAGACTTCGGGGAATCCTTTCGGCAGGGAAGACCGATGCCGATGTTTCCGGAGGTGTCCCCTGTTTCGTCAGAAGGGCAGATTCATGCCTTCGGCACGTCGTCTCGAAAGTTATTTTCGGATGATGACGGCTTCTTCCAGGGAAATCTTCGGAACGCAGTGCTCATCATTTTCGTCACGGTAATAGGTCAGGCTTCCGTCGTCACGTCGTTCCACCAGGCGGCGCACCTCGTCGGGTTCGCCCAGGGCCAGAACCAGCTTGACCTGCATGTCTTTCGGCAGGCCGAGAAGCGCTGCGGCTTCATTCTTTTTGACGGCCCCTATCATGCAGCAGGCGAGTCCGGCTTCACAGGCCGCAAGATTGATGCTCTGTGCCGCAATGCCGATGTCGATGACGGCGAACTCGTCCAGGTTCTCCGGGCCGACGATGACGATGAAGCCGCCGGGGTGCTGATCGGCCTTGGCGCGTTGTTCCGGAGTCAGCGAACCGCCCATGACTACGAGGGCATTCATGGCTTCGCAGGTATCCTTGTCGGCAATGGTGACGAAGCGCAGAACCTGTTTGTTGCGGGCGGAGGCGGACAGTCGGGCATGATCCACAAGATCCGCCAGGATTTCGGAAGAGAGTTGATGTTCACCTTTGAATCGGCGGCAGGTCCGGGCACGGGAAATGAGTTCTTTCAGTTTCATGCAGATGGCTCCGTGAAAGAGGAAAAGGCGTTCGGCAGAACGAACGTCCGAAAAAAAGTCCCTCCATCATATGATGAAGGGACCGGATCGGCAAGACCGTCCCGCATGGGCCAGCCTTGTTTTCAGGAAACGCTCTTCGTTCGGAACAAATCGGACAAAAGAGAGTGCGGCGGGTGCGGATATTGCAGCATTCCGTGTACGACCGCTGTTCCTGAAGATGCATCAGCGCCAGTAGCCGCAGCCGTGGCCGTAGCCGCCGTGATGATAGCCCCGGCAGGGGAGACCGGCTTTGGTCATTTTGGCATAGAAGTCGTTGTTGACGGTACGAATCTGCTCATGAAGTTTGGCTATTTCTGCCGTGAGGGCTTTCAGTTCTTCCGGTTTCACGTTGGGATTGGGCGAAAGAGCGCGCAGTTCAAGCCCCTTCTGGGAAAGCTGATCGTACAGGGGCTGCACGGCGTTGCGGTGCTCTTCGCACAGCTTGTCCATCTGCGCAGCCTGCTCCTTGCTGAGTTCAGGCATGGCCTGATAGCAGGAATAGCCATAATAGTTCCCATGGTGACGACCGTAGCCGTCGGGATGAGCCGTGGCGGCCAGAGGCAGAGAAACGAAAACGGCGGCGGAGAACAGGGAGAGGAGAAGAGTCTTCTTGAGCATGGTATGTTCCTTTATCCTGCGGGAGAGGAGATGAAGTAGGAGGATGACGGGTTCAGTATATACGAAGCGAAAAGTGTCTTGTCACGTTTCAAACTGTTTCAGAAACGGTACCTTTGAAAGATTTATCTTTGAATGTATTGAAATACATAAATATATTTTAACAGATCCTGTTCATGCCGACGGGGAACATTTTTTGCAGCGCTTCAAGCACAGCGTTCGCCAGAGCGGCATGGTCTTTTTCATTCAGATGCATTCCGTCCGGCCCGTGTGCTTCCCCCGCGGGATTTCCGGCAAGGACTGAGGCGGCATCCAGAAAAAAGGCTCCGTGCCGAGCGGCCGCGTTCCGGTAGAGTCCGGCCAGCATGCGGGATTTTCGCGGTGCGTCCACGTACCGTTCACCGGCCAGCATCATTTTACGTTCTCCTATGAGAGGCGGGGAAATGATCAGCACCTGAGGGTGAGGGTAGTCAAGCATGCCTTCCCAGGGGAGCAGGCGCACCATGTCCACAAGATCAGCCATGGCGTCGGCTATGTCTTCTGCCGAATGGTTCAGTACGGATTTCATGTCGTTGCTGCCGAGCATGATGACGACGGCATCAAGGGGAAGATGGGAGAGAAGGCAGGCCGGCATGTAGTCCATGGCACTGAGTCCGGCTCCCGGAAGGGCTGCGACTCTGCCGTCTGTGGATCGGTCTTTCAGCGTGCGTCCGCCGAGTCCTTCTTCCACGACTTCCCAGTCGTCCCCGAGGCTTGCTGCCAGTCGTCCCGTCCAGCGGATGTGAGAAGGATATCGCCGCGTCGGGGCGGAAAGCGATCCCATCCATCCGTAGGTGTTGGAATCGCCGAAACAGAGCAGGCGTTTTCGTTCCATCTGCATTCTCCTTTCTGCGTACACGTGCATGAGATTCGACAGTACAGGCAACCGTCAGTCCGGAAAGATTTTCACTTTGTGTTGTCTATCCGGATATGGGGAAAACAATCTGTACAAGAGCCATATAGCAGAGCGTGCCGCCTGCTATGGACAGGGCCATGTTTCGTTTCCATGCCTGAAGACCGATGGTGGCGGCGGAAGCCAGAATTTCGGGAATTCCGTTGCTTGCCGTCACAAGAGGTCCGTTTCGAAAACAGTACACTACCAGCATGCCCCATATGGCGGAAGGCAGTACTGCACCGAGATAGGCTATGACGGAAGGTGTTTTTCGGCGAAAGAGCAGAAAGGGGGTCCAGCGTGTGAGCTGCGTTGCGAGAGCGGCCATGCCGATCATGACGGCTGTTTGAAGTGCGGTCATGCGCGTTCTCCCGTCAGGGGCGAAAGCTTTTTGCGGAAAACAAGCAGAAGGAAGACGATGAAGAGCATGGCGGCCAGAAGAAAGTGCGCGGTACCGAAGGCCAGAAGACACCCGAGCGTGATTCCGAGACCTCCGAGAGAACTGAAGTGTTGTCTTTCCTGCTGCCAGCTGCTGACGAAAATGGAAAGAAACAGCGCCGGCAGCACGAATTCTATGCCCCGCGTGTCAAAGGGCATGTCTTCGCCGAACACGGCTCCGACGGCGGTGGCCAGAACCCAGTATGCTTCGTTGAACAGCGTGACGAAGAAATAGTACCAGCGCTTGTCGGCACCTTCCGGCACCTGTCCCATGCCGAGAATGGAGAAGGTTTCGTCAACAAGCCCGTAAATGAGGTAGGGCTTGAGCGGTCCCGTATCGCGGTAGCGGTCGAGCATGGCAATGCCGTAGAACAGATGGCGCGCGTTCACGACGAGGCCGACGATGAAGGCAGTAACAGGGGCGAAGGGACCCGTGATCATGCTGGCCATGATGAATTCCAGGGATCCGGCAAAAATGGTAAGAGCCATGAGAATGGGAAAGATCGGCTCAAATCCCAGGGAATGCATGTAGAGTCCGTAGGAGAAGCCGCAGAAGCCGAATCCTATGAGAATGGGCAGAGTGGTACGAAAGGCGGCTTTTGCCGAAGCCGCCACGGAGTGTGCGATCATGATAACCTCGGAATGAACTTTTACCTGATATCATGTGCAGGGCACGTCATGCAAGACAAAGCCATATCCGTACAGAAAAAGCGTAAACGGCCCATAAGAATGTCGCCATGCCGCAAAGAAGCTCGGTTCAAGTGGTCTCCGACGGTGAATTCCGTGCGCTGAGGCCTGTTTTTCTGTGTGAAGCAGGCTTCTGATGAACATTTTTTCTTGCATGGGCAGGCCACGGAGGGTATATCTCAGAAAAATCATGTCAGGGGATGCCATGTCCGCAAGCAGGTACATCCGACCGGTGACGGTCGTTTTTTCCGTGGAACGTATGTTCCTCGGCGGTACCTGACGTTCGTGGTCAGCGGAACTGGAAGTTCCCCTGATTGTCTTCGGACGCACGACGTCTTCTCTTGTCTGAATCCGGGCTCTTCCTTCCGCCTGACCGTGCAGGGTACACGGTCTTCACTGTGGTTCGTTTCTGAACTGCGGCATGGTCATGGTGACACATCTACATGGAGGAGCCTTTATGAACGGCAAGAATCCTTTTGCCAGCACGGCCGGCATTATCTTTGTCGGCGCCGTCATCGGCGTTGCAGCCATTCTGCTGCAGAAATTCGGCAATCCTGCCAACATGGGCATTTGCGTGGCCTGCTTTGAGCGGGACATTGCGGGAGGCCTCGGCCTGCATCGCGCCGCCATCGTCCAGTATATCCGCCCAGAAATCATCGGCTTTGTCCTCGGTTCCATGGTCATGGCTCTCATGGCCGGTGAGTTCCGGCCCCGCGGAGGCTCCGCTCCCATCGTGCGGTTCATTCTCGGCATGGTCGCCGCCGTGGGCGCTCTGGTCTTTCTCGGCTGTCCTTGGCGTACGGTTCTCCGCCTCGCAGGCGGTGACGGCAACGCGCTGTTCGGGCTTGCCGGACTCATCTGCGGCATAGCCGGAGGAACGCTTTTCTTCAAGCGCGGCTATTCTCTGGGCAGCAGCGTCAAGCAGAATGCCGCGGTGGGCTGGTTCTTCCCCCTGCTCATGGTCGGTCTGCTGGGCCTTTATCTTGCATTCCCTCAGATTTCCGGTCAGCCTCAGAGCGGTCCCATCTTCTATTCCGTAAGTGGTCCCGGCTCTTCCCACGCTCCCTTCCTGCTGTCCTTCGGCGTGGCTCTCGTTATCGGCGCTCTGGCACAGCGCAGCCGCTTCTGCACCATGGGGGCGTTCCGCGATCTCATTCTTTTCCGCTACGGTCACCTGTTCTTCGGCGTGCTGGCCATGTTTGTTGCGGCTCTCGCGGCCAATCTGCTGACCGGTGGATTTCACGCCGGCTTTGCCAATCAGCCGGTGGCTCACACCGACGGTCTGTGGAACTTCCTCGGCATGGTCACTGCCGGTCTGGCCTTTGCGCTTGCCGGAGGTTGTCCCGGCAGACAGCTTTTCATGGCCGGTGAAGGCGACAGCGATGCGGCCGTTTTTGCCCTCGGCATGCTGGCCGGAGCTGCCATGGCTCACAACCTGGGTACGGCAAGTTCCGCTGCCGGCATAGGAGCCTACGGCGTTCAGGGTACGCTTATCGGCCTTGCCGTCTGTCTGGTCATCGGTTTTGCCTTTTCCAGAAAAGCCTGAGTCTGAAGGAGTATGATCATGCTTATCGATACGCGTGGACTTTCCTGCCCGCAGCCTGTTCTCATGGTATATCCTCATCTTTCCGGATCTGAACCCATTGATGTGCTCGTGGATAACACCACAAGCCAGGAAAACGTGAGCCGTGCGGCTGCGCGCAACGGATGGAACGTGCAGGCCGAAGAAGAGGGCGACGGTGTCGTCCGCCTGGAGCTTCGTAAATAATGTTTGAAAAACTGACCGGCTGGCTGAAGCGGCGTGGCGGCAAGGCGCCGGAAGATTCCTCTTCCGTGGAAAAGGGTTTTCTGGTCTTCCAGCATACCGGCGAGGTCATACGGGCGGAACGCTGCCTTCAGGCGGCCGGTTTTTCGGTGGAGGTCAAGGGGCCTCCACCGGAACTTGTGACCGGCTGCGACATGGTGGTGATTTTTCCGCTCATCATGGAATCTGCCGTGCGTCGCGTACTGGACGGGGAACGGCTTGTCCCCCTGAACGTGGTTCCGGTGAGCGGGCCCTTGCTGGAACCTGTGTCTCTCTACCGAACGAAGGACTACGGCGAATGGTTCATGGTTCAGGCGGCCAATGTGAAGATCACCGTGGAACGTGTGTCCGGACGCATTGTCAACGTGTCCGGCGGGGGATGTCCCGACGTGCCCTATCTGGCGTCGATTCTGGTGGGAGAGACCATAGCGGGCGCGCAGGAGCCGCGCGTTCAGGGGCATACGTTGTGCTCCTATGCGCTTCAGAAGGCCTTTCTTGAAGCCCGTCGTATCTGGCGGCAGGGAGAAGAATCATGAGCTGGCTAGTTTGCGGCACGGTGCCGGACGACGATTTCCCGCTCTGCATGGGAACATGGCGCGTGGATGGTGACCGGCTTGTTCCCGAGTCTGTTTCCGTCTGCGGCTCTGCCGGAACAGTACCCTCTGTGCCCGTGCAGAGGGGAACGCCTGCCCTTGTGGCCGCAGCCGTCCTTGCGCTGGAGAAGCTCGGCGGCAGCGCGCCGCTGGTTCTTCTGGCCGGAGACTGCGGTTCCTCGAAGGGAAGCGCAAGACTGTATGAATTTCTTTCTTCATGGCTCGGTTCGCAGGAGTCGCAGGAACTTGAGGGAATCACGTTCCATTATCTTTTCCCCAGCGTGGACGGACATAACCGGGTACTCATGGCTTTGGAGGAGCGTGCCTTTCCCAGGCCCGTGCTCATTGCCGACGCCGGTTTCATGTATGCGGCCAAAATGAGCGGTTATGCTTCGAAATACGACGTGTTCACGCCGGACGCCGGAGAACTCGCCTTTCTGGCGGATGAAAAGGCGCCGCACCCTTTTTATACCCGAGGTTTTCTTCTTTCGGAAAACAACAGAACGGATGAACTTGCCCGGGCGGCATGGGAACATGGCGACAGCGCGAGGATTCTGCTTGTCAAAGGCTCTTGCGACATTATCATGGAGGAAGGACGCGAGAAGGCCCGCGTGACGGAGCCGTGTCTTCCCTTCATGGAACCCATAGGAGGCACGGGCGACCTCGTTACCGGTCTTCTCACGGCATTTGCCTCTTCGGGAACGGCTATCGGACAGGCCTGTCTTCTTGCCGCACGAAGTGCGAGGCTTACAGGGCGGCTTGCCTGTCCGAATCCGGCTTCATCCATAGCTTCCTTTATGCCCTTTGTGTCGAAAGGTGTATCCGAAGCCGTGGAACGACATTAAATTACTTGTGCACGGAGAACATATGGCGACATTCTGCCTGATGGATAAAACCAAGGGTGCCGGATGAGCGGCAAAGACGGCTCCGGAGTTGCTGGAGCAGATTCTTTCCGACATCACGCCTCCACCCGACAGGGATGGCCGTATTCTGCACGGCTTTTCCAATAATGAAGATGCCGTACTGGTCAAGGCGCCTCCGGCAGGACTCGCGCTGGTCCAGACCGTGGACATTCTCGGACCCATAGGCAACGATGCGCGGCTTTTCGGTCAGACTGCCGCAGCCAACGCCCTGTCCGATGTGTATGCCATGGGCGGACGGCCGTGGTCAGTCATGAACATTGCCGCTTTTCCCTCCCCTTCATCGGAATCGGATACGCCTCTGTCGGTACTGGCCGAGATTCTCTCGGGAGCCATGGAAAAAGTGGCCGAGTCCGGAGCCGTGCTGGCGGGAGGACATACGCTTGACGACGAGTGGATAAAGTTCGGCCTGTCCGTTACCGGGGTGATCGATCCCGCACGTGCGGCGCGCAATGACGGGCTTGAAGCCGGCGACGCGCTCATTCTCACCAAGCCGCTCGGTACGGGGGTATTGGCCACGGCCGTCAAGGCTAAATGGCCCGGGAGTGATGAGGCGGAAAAGGAAATGTACCGCTGGACGACCAGGCTGAATGCTCACGCTTCTTCCGTTTTGCTCGACATGCACCTCAAGGCCGCAACGGACATCACCGGATTCGGGATCGGAGGACATGTTCTGGAAATGGCGGGAGGCTCCCATGTATGCGTGGAACTCGATACTGCGGCTTTGCCTTTTATGGAACAGGTGGAGGATTTTGCCTCCTGCGGTCTGATTCCTGCGGGCACCTACCGCAACAGAGATTACTGTTCCTGCCGCACTCTGGTTTCCTCCGATGCCGACGAGCTGCGTGCCACGCTGGCGTTCGACGCACAGACTTCCGGGGGGCTGCTGCTGGCAGTTCCGGCGGAACGCAGGCAGGAAGCCTGCGAGAGGCTTGCTGCGCTTGGAGAACCGGCGTTTTGCGTGGGGCGCGTTTTGCCTGAACGGAAAGACGGAAAGCGGCTTATTCTTGCCTGAGTTTCCCTCAGCAGCCCCGGAAGGCAGCGTGTCTTCCGGGGCTTTTCGCAGGGGGAGGCACGGAAGGCGATTGCGTCTGCGCAGCCTTTTCGGTTTCTGGCGCTGAGATCCGGAAGAAAAGGTTTGCCCCGGAAAACGAGGTGCTCCCTCTGGGGGATTGACGGTAAGGGGTTACCGGCCGTTGGATTTTTTCAGCAGACTGACGGCACGAGTGAATTCTTCCGGCGTGTTCATGTTGAGAAAGGCCGGGGAATCAGGGCGGGGAACAAGACAGTTCCCCTGTTCGGGAACGGCGGACCATATGCCCCACTGTTCCCGACTCAGGGCTTCCTCCAGAAAAGGCAGGCTTTCCGGTTCATAAATGCCGATGAGCGACTCAATGAATCCTTCTTGATCTATGAAGGTCGTTCGGAGAAGGGCACTTTTCGTCTGTTCGGCCAGGCGTTGAGCTCTGGCCTGAACCAGAAGAGAAAGAATGTTCGGCGTCATGAGCGGAAGATCGCAGGGAATGGCCAGAACGGGCGTTTTCGTGCAGCGAAGCGCAGCTATGAGTCCCCGCAGGGGGGTGGGGCGTCCGTTTTCGTCGTCCGGTATGAGCCGAATGTTTTTGTTTTTGAATTCCTTCATCTGTTCCGGTCGGCAGGAAACGGCAATGTTCCGTATTCCAGACACGGAAGCCAGAAGCGCGAGGCTGAAATCCACCATGTCTCCCGCGCCGTCGTGGACGACGACGCGGGATTTGTCTTTACCGAAACGGGAGGACAGACCTCCGGCCAGTACGAGACCGGTCATGTTATTTTCCGAATCCGCACTTGGGATAGGTGCATACGGGACAGGCCGTGCAGTAGCCCCCTTCACCGAGACGGGCCAGCTCTCCCCGGGTAATGCGGCGTCCGGCCAGAAGACGAGGCAGCAACAGATCGAATACGGTGTTCTTGAAGAAGAGAGCGCAGGCAGGAACGCCCATGACCTGAATGTCTCCGGAAGGAGATTCCATGCGGCCGACCATGGCCATGGCACCGGGAAGTACGGGCATGCCGTAGAGCATGTCCGTCAGCCCGGCATCGAGAAGGGCGGGGCGAGTCACGTCGCCGGGATCTACCGACATGCCGCCTGTGGTGACCAGCAGATCAATGCCGGCTTCCTTCATGGTTTCCACTTCGGCGGCTATTTTCTGCCTGTCGTCCGGCACGATGGCGGTGCGTATCACTTCGCAGCCGTATTGTCTGGCCTTGTCCTGCATGACGGGAATGAACTTGTCTTCGATGAGGCCGTTGAATACTTCCGTGCCTGTGACAAGCACGCCCATGCGGGCTCGGCGAAGCGGCGTGACCGTAAACAGCGGTTCGTCTCCGAGAACGGCAAGAGCCTGTCCGAGACGCGAACGGTCAAGAAAAAGAGGAATCGCGCGGGTGCCCGCTATTTTCTTGCCCTCCTGAACGAGTGTGGCATCCTGCCGGGAAGCGCACATGACGTCGGGCACAAGGTTGAATCTCTCCAGTTTTTTCACATCTACGGAAAACAGTCCCGAGCAGTCGGCTATAAAATCGATTTTTCCTTCTCTGGGAGGCAGAGCATAGCGGACGCCGGCTCCTGCCATGCGGCGGGCAAAGCACTCCGCCGCTTCGTTTTCGTGAGCCGGAGCTTCGGAGTCAGGCGTTTCCGACACGTCTTCGTCCAGTACGGCCACGTCGAAACGACCTATCTGCTGCAGACGGCAGAGATCTCCGGGGCTCACCGTCTGACCGGCAGAGAAGGCCGATCCCTTGAACTCGCCGGGAACGATGCGCGTCATGTCATGGGCAAGCACCTTGCCCACGGCGTCTTCGGCGGAAACAATGCGTATGCCGGGTGCGGCCGGGCCGGATTGAGACCGGACGGAGTCCGACTTCTTCGTGTAGTAGAGTTCTCCCTGACAGCCTCGGCAGATCGGCCCATCCTTTAAAGGATAACCTTCGCCGCATACGGGACATATGCCGACTGCACCGCTGGGACTGTGTCCCAGAAGACTGCCGTGCACCGTTACTTCCTGTACTCGGCAGATGGAATCTCCGGCGGCTTCGATTTCCCGGAGCAGTTCCGTTTCATCCTGTTCCTTCTTGGGCTTCTTTTTCATGAGCCAGGAGTAGTATTCCGGCCAGGCCTCGAGCTTTTTCATGTCCACGCTCACGCGCACGCCCTTGCCGGTGTACTTGTCGTAGAGCGTCACGGCATAGCGACCTATATCGCGGACCTTCACCCAGTTGTTGCCCATGCTGCACAGAGAAAGAAGCTGTACGGCGTCCGGCAGACATTTGCGGGTTTCGGAAACGGCCTCGAACAAGGTGCCTTCGGGCAGGTGCTTCTGCGCAAGGGCCACCATGTAGCCGCCGAGCAGAAGTCCGGGAGCGGCATAGCCGTGGAAGCGTTCGGCCATGGCCTTGAATTCGGTGAACGTATGAGTGCCTATATTCATGGTGCATCCGTTTTTGTTGGGTTGGCGGGAAATTTTCCGGCGAACAGATTCCGTGTTCGGGAGGCGCATCCCGCAGTCGGCTCATCCTGATATAATGGTGATGGGACATGACGGCAAGTCATGTGCCTATTTCCGCACGTCTTTTGCCGGAAAGCAGCAGTCTTCAAAATAGCACATTCCGCGTTGTCGCCAATGTTGTCCTTTTTTCTGGAAAATCGTGATTTCTTTTGCTAGGCTTCGGCCGAAAAACTGGAGACACTCCTTATGGAAGAACGTTTTTGGCCGGAATCGCAGGATATGGACGAGGCACGCCTGCGGGCATTTCTGCAGGCTTTTTATCATTGGTACGAAAGTGCGGCCTCTCCGACACAGCAGTGTTCCCGTTCCCGAGTGCTGCTGGTATGTCTGCTGATACGCTTTGCAGCACTGCGTCTCGGGGAAGCTCTGGCAGTGGATGACAGGGCGGATCTCGATGCGGAAAAGGGAGTCCTCCATGTGCGGGGCAAATGGGCCAGAGTGCTTCCCTTGCCGCAAACGGCATTGAAGCGTTTGATGGAATTGTGCGAGGCTCCGTGCAATGTCAGAGCCAGAGGAGAATTGTGTCGTCTGGATCCTGCCTATGTACGACGCGTTTTTGCCTGCCGTGCCGGAGAGGCCGGGCTGATGGGCGTCAGCCCTACGGATCTGCGCGATTTCAGGGAGCAGGAGCTGCTGCATCAGGGGGTTCCTCTTCCCGCCGTCGAATTCTTTCTGGGGAGAAAGGGCGGCGGTGTGCCGAAGCCGGAAGATGAGGCACGTCTTCGCAGGGCCTTTCGTCGGTGGGAGTACGTCAGTCGCACGGGGCGCCACAATGTTGTGACGGGCGTGCTGTCTCAGGTATGCAGGGGAGCGTTTTCCTGTCTGCTGGAAGTACGCACAGACGGAGGAATGGCGTTTTCCGTGCGCTGTTCCACGAGAACGTTCGTAAGGCTGGAACTTGTCGAGCAGGGAAGAGTGAGCGTGTTCGTGCGATCTCTTCATGTTCGGATTCTTTCGGAACCTGTGGAGGAGCGCAACTGTTTCGCGGGCGTCGTGACGGATATGCTGGAGCGCGAAGAAGAAGCAAGAGTCATGATTCGTCCGGATGAAGATGAGCTGGAATTTTGTGCCATACTGTCCCTTGCAGAAGTGAAAAAGGCGGCACTGAAACGCGGATGCCGGACGTGGATATTCATTCGGCCCGAAGATTTTACGTTCGGCAGTGAAGGAAATGTCTGCCGCTGAACGTGGAGTGAAAAATTTGACGTTACCCCCCCCCATGGTAAATACTTCACAAAATGATAAAAATAGGATATAAAAAATGGGCCGATTTCTGACGTCTTGTTAAGATGCTTGACATGCGAAGTTTAAGTGATTATTAGAGCGGAACAACGTTTTCCACCCTTATTTTCAGGAGAAACTGTCATGGATATCAAGCGTATTCTTGCATGCTTTGCTGTCGCGGCCCTGTGCTTCACCGGCACTGCCTTTGCTGCCGAAAAGGCCAATCTGAACAGTGCTACCGAGGAAGAACTCGCCGCTGATCCCAACATCGGTCCCGAACTCGCCAGAAAGATTGTGGAGTATCGTGAAAATGTGGGCGACTTCTCCAGCTACGATGAGCTGAAGGAAGTGGAAGGCATCACCGATACCAAGATCAAGCAGATCAACGAACATTTTGAAATTGAAGGCGTTGCCAGCTTCGACTGCAACTGCTGATCCTTCGCGCATTTTTTGCGCAGAAAGTTACTTCCATAATTCCGGGATTTCACTGGGAAATCTCAATATTTCGGCAACAAGGGGCCGGAGCGGCGCAGAACGTTCCGGCTGCAATGCTGTCGGACCGGAATTAATCATCCAAGGAGTTCCTATGAACATGAGTGCTCTCAAGGGCCTCGGCAAGCTGTCTCTTGCTCTGCTGCTTGCCGCCAGCCTGAACGGAGTAGCTCTGGCCGGAGTGGCGCCTGTCG
>CALUPL010000033.1 GCA_944322635.1 uncultured Mailhella sp. | reverse complement strand
TCAAACGGTGGCGCGGCATTGCTACTAGATACGCGAAGATGCTCTCATCGTTTGAGGCTGCCGTACAAATCCGCTGTATAGCGATATGGCTCAAGGTGTTAACTTAACTCATGTAGACACTATCTAGCTTTTTCCTTAAAAAAGCGTTTTTCTTACGTACGTCTGCCGTTCCTCACCAGACGATTGCATGAATATTACACCACGATAAATTAGAACTGATGGATATTATTACTTTTTTCACCGAAGTGCATGAGAACTTTCAACCGAAGAAGACCTCTTTCTCCATAAAAATATTGCAATACTCATTCAGAACCTCCAGCAATGAGTATCTCAAACAGGATATTCAAGTCCGTTCCGACCAGAAAAAAAAAGCGGGCCGAAAACGACCCGCCGAAAGAAATGTTATCTGTCAGAACGTCATCCCAGAAGTCGTTCCGCAAGGGGCATGAAGTCCAGTGGCCAGTATATTTCCGGACGAGGCTGCGGCACGTCCGGACGCCCCGGAGCAGGACGACATGCCAGCACGACATCCGCCCACTGCTGAGGGAAGAAATCTATGTCCAGAGCAGCTCCCAGCAAAGCTCCGGCCACAGCACCGTTGGCGGCGGCGTCCCCTCCCTTCATGACGGTATCACGCACGCCAGCTCCGGCGTCAGAGGCATGAAGCAGCTGCCAGAACCCGTTCTGCAGCGCCGTAAGCACATGACTCATATCGTTCTGATAGTCCCCGGGACGAGACTCTGCTGCCTGCAAAAGACAATTTTTTACTCTTTCGGCCGCAGTTTCCATATTATCCTTCCATCGGGGCAACTCTTCCGCCACGGACACGGCCGCCTTCCACATTCCCTTTCTCGATCCGCTCCGTATTCCGTAGGCAAGGGCAGACACATACACGGCATCCGCTGCCTGGCACAGTGGATGAGGACAGGTCAGCGCCGCATCTTCCATAGCCATGCAGGCAAGATTTCTCATGGACTCATGCACGGCCATGGCCCTCATGTCCGGCTCTCCTCCGTCATCGCACGGAAGTGCCGATTCCGGCACAAAACGAGCACCGAACACACCCAAGGGACTCACACGCATGAGCGCACAATTGGCCTCGCTGGCGGCATCGGGCTTGCCGTGAAGTGCGCGAAAAACCGAATGGGCAAAATCTACGGGATGACTGCCAAGCCAGCTTTTGTAAGCGGAAAACACGTGTTCGGCACAATACGATCCGTCCGCAGCCAAAGTTCTGGCCAGAGCCAGAGCCATTTCCGAATCGTCGGTAGGCTGGCCGGGCAAGGTGCGATACAGCACGCTTCCTTCAAGATCCTCCATTCCCAGCGGATAAAGATCCCTTACCTTTTCCTCATCCTTGAATTCTACCTGACTGCCCAGGGAATCCCCGGCTATCTGCCCAAGCAGGCATCCCCATGCACGGCGTATCTCGGCGGCACTTCTTTTCATGGCAACTCCTTCAAAAATTCATGGACCCGAGCCCGGACTCAGTCGCTTTCCACCTGGCCGGCCGAGTCATCCGACTCAGGTTCGGAGTCCTGCGGGTCGGCGGCCTGTCCAGAATCGGCATTCTGTTCCATCTGCGCCGCCTGATCGCTGACGGCAGGATATTCCTCGCTTTCCAGGTACAACGTGCAGTAGGTAGTCTGAGCTCCTGCGTCTGTTTCAGCCCCGGCAAGAAAAACGTACACGGCGCCGGGTCTGTCCTTGTTGTCGTCACTGCCGGAAAAATTCCATTCCAGCACTTCCAGTCCGCCTTCGTCGGCAAGATAACCGCGCAGATCGTCACCGGCATCTTCTATGTCTTCGATGTTGAGCGAAGGTTCACCGTATTTTTTTGCAAGCTCATCCTTCAGGCTTTCCAGCACTCCCAAAGTGGCTTCTCCGTTTACGCTGGCATCATCTGGAGAAGAGGCCATGATACGTATGATCCTGCCCTGAAAAGTGTCCACGGCATACGTATCGAAGCGGGAATCAGGCGACGGCGGAGTGACTTCATACATTTTGAGCTGCCATCTTTCGGAAATGGGCTGACTTCCGTGCGGATACTGGTTCACGTCGGCTCCGAGTTCCAGTCCGAAAGCTCCAGCCGCGAGAGCAGATGCCGCCCCGAAAAGAACAAACAGCGCAGAAAAAAGAACCGTTCGAATATATTTCATAAAAATCTCCCTTGCCGCCCCTGCGGCAAGGGCCATAATTAAGCACGGGGACGCTTTTTGTCCAGCATGCGGCGCTTGTCTTTCCCGGCAAGGAAGACTAACTATTCCGTGACGAACATACTCTCAGACAACCTTTATCCCCAGATACGACCATGACGGAACATTCCCTGCCGGAACTGCTTGCTCCGGCCGGCGGCCGGGAACAGCTCGAAGCCGCCGTACTCTACGGCGCCGACGCCGTTTATCTTGGCGGAAGCGCACTTTCCCTGAGGGCAAAATGCCAGGGCTTCGACGGACAGGCTCTCGAAGAAGCCGTAACCTTCGCTCATCGCTCCGGCGTCCGCGTTTACTACTGCCTGAACGCTCTGCCTTTCGACAAACACCTTTCCCTGGTGGAAGAACAACTGGAACGGCTGCCGGAACTCGGCATAGACGGACTCATTGCGGCCGATCCAGGAGTCATATACCTTGCCCGCAGACTGTGCCCATCCATAGAGCTGCATCTTTCCACACAGGCCCACTCCGTCAACGCCGCTGCCGTGGAATTCTGGCAGGACGCAGGCGTGCGCCGCATCAATCTTGCCCGGGAACTTGACGCAAAAGCCATGGCAGACCTCATACGTCGTTTTCCTTCCATGGACTTTGAGGTATTCGTGCACGGGGCCATGTGTCTTTCCCTTTCCGGCCATTGCCTCATTTCCGCATGGGTCAATCAGCGCCCCGCCAACCTGGGCCTGTGCACACAGCCGTGCCGCTTTGAATACCGGGGCCTGAGACTCACCGTGGAGGAAGCAGTCCGGCACGACGGTCCATTTCTGGAGGTTTCGCAGGGCGAAGATTTCAGTGCCGTATGGGCCCCCATGGATCTTTGTCTCGTGCGCTGGATGAACGACATTCTTGCCATGGGTCCCGCAGCTCTCAAGCTGGAGGGTCGCACAAAAAGCGGAAGTTATGTGGCCCAGGTGACCGATGTGTACCGCACTGCCATGAACCTTGCCGCAAACGGACAATACGCCGATGCCTCCGGACATTCCGCCGATACCTTTGTGGAAGAACTTTTTCATACCGCTTCACGGCCGCTTTGTTCCGGGTTCTTTCTGCCGGAGCGCCGGATAGAAAAAAAGCCCGAGGGATTCGAAGCCCGCCCTGTTGCTGCCCGCATCGTGGAGCCTGCCCCGCATGGAGGCTGGCATATTCAAGTACGCTCCCCTTGGAACAGCGACAACAACGCCGTAATACTGCTTCCCGGCATGAAACGGCCGGCACTGACCGCCGGCTCCTACACGCTGGAAAATCACCGGGGAGAAATGACTGAACGCCTCAATCCCGGAACGGACGGCGTTCTTTACTGTGAGCGGGATGAGCTGCGTCCGGGACTTTATATCCGGGCATGATCGGGTCGGCGCCGGTCTCCACACCCGGCACGGCTTTTGGAGAAGAACTGACCAGCGTGCCGATACCGCGCCGAGTCAGCTCAGCCCCGAACCGGCACACAGGGAAAGCGACGCTCGAAACGCTCCACAACGTCGAGAAGCGGCGGCTCCAGTCTCCCAAGAATGCGTTTACGCAACTCCTCGGGCACACCGAAAACAGCTTCAGCCATGCTTGCCGCCATGGCCGCTATGGTATCGCTGTCGCCGCCTATGGAAACGGCATTGCGCACGGCGCTCTCAACACTGTCCGCTTCCAGAAAAGCCTCTATGGCCTGCGGCACGGACCCCTGACAGCTTACATCCCAGACGTAGCTGTCGCGAATCTCATCCAGGGTGAAGTCCAACCTGTACCACGACGCCTCCACCTTCTTTCGTATGCCTTGCAGAGATTCCCCCTGCCGGGCAAACCAGATAACGGCCGTTACGGCTTCCGCCCCGCGGATACCTTCGGGATGATCATGCGTTACCACGGTAACGCGCCTTGCCATGTCCAGAGCGTCTTTCAGAGATTCCGCCGCCCACGCACATGGACTCACGCGCATGGCCGATCCGTTGCCGTAACTGCCGTAGGGCTGCGGATTCTCACTGTACAGCCAACGGGAAAAACGACCGCCATAGCAACCGCGCGCCCAATGTCTGCCGAAGTTTCTCATGGTCGCTACGGCAAGTCGGGAAAGCTCTTCCCTGCGCCCTCCGCATGCCAGTATGGCCTCGGCCACGGCCAGAGTCATGACGCTGTCGTCCGTTATGTGACACTCCGGCGTGAGCAATTCAAAATTTCTGCTACGGCAGTTGTTTCTCTCAAAACGCGAGCCGACAATATCTCCGATCAAGGCTCCGATCATACGCCTTTCCTCCCCTTCTGCGCCTGTTTCCTTATCCGTCGCTGAAAAGCGTTCCCGCTGTCTTGTCACTCTTAAAAACTTAAAGCGTCGCTTTAATGTCTGCCTGTCTGCGCTCCATCAGTCCGCCCTGCGGAAACTTGCAAGAGCAGTTCCTCCAAATGCTCATCCCCTCTGAGCCCGTCAGGCCGGCAACATAGTCGAATCATTCCAAACAAGCCGGGGGAAAGGCTCAGCCCTTGCTCCTCATGTTTCCGAACGCGGCTCTCTTCCAGAAAAACGATATCTCCGGAAAGACGCATTGACAACAATGCCTACTTTTTGAAGAATCATGACCCCATTCAGCAGAGCATCAGGAGATACCATGAGACGTAAAGAACGTGACTGTGCCGACCCGTCCTTTTTTGCCGACCTGCTCCACAGAGCCGAGGTGGTAACCATAGCTTTTCAGGCCGAAGAGTTTCCCTATGTCGTGCCGTTCAACTTTGTTTACATGAATGACGCGTTGTATGTTCACTGCGCGCGGGAAGGCCGCAAGCTGAACTGTCTGAACCTTGCGTCAGGCGTAGGATTTTCCGTTCATGAAATTCTTGGCATTGACCGCGAAAAAGCCACCACGCGTTACAAAAGCATATGCGGAGAAGGGCATGCTGCCCTTGTTGAAGATACGGAAGAAAAACAAGCCGCTCTTGCCGCTCTTGCCCACAAGTACCGGAGCCGCTGCACGCTGCCTGTGCCGGACAAAATGCTGGAAGCCACCGCCGTCATAAAGATCAGCATAGCAACCATGAGCGGAAAACAGAACCTGCCCTCTCCTGAAGCCGAATAAAGTTCCTCCCAAGAGTACCTCAAGAAGCAAACAAAGAGCGGAAGAAAACCGCCCCGACAGGCTCGGCTTTTTCCGCTCTTTTAGTGCACGGTGTTGGTGTCTTTTCCATCTGTCGTGATGGTGTACCGGAAAAAGTCTTCCCCGGTAATCACAGAATCAATCCATCTATCACATTTCGCAAAGGGCCTTCATCTGAGCAGCCACTTTGGCACGCAGTTTCTTGCCCTCCTCCGTATCCGATACGCTTCCGTTTTCGGTGAAGGCATCGGAAAAGGCATTGGAAAACACCTCAGGTCTGTTCAGCACCCGAATGTCAAGATAGACGCAGGTCTGCCGCAGATGATACTGCGCACGAGACGTTCCCATGCCGCCGCCGGCACCCATCATGGCGGCCGGCTTTCCTGCAAGAATATCTCCTTTTTCCCGTGAAGCCCAGTCCAGAGCATTTTTCAGAGCAGGTGCCACGGAGTAATTATATTCCGGAACTGCCAGCACAAGTCCATCCGCGCTTTTGACCTGTTCGAGAAAGATGCTGACGGCTTCGGTCTTCTCTCTGCCTTCTACATAAAAAGGAAGTTCAGAAATATCTGCAATTGCAAGCTCTGCACCTTCCGGCATCACTTCCCCTGCACAGCGAAGCAGTCCCATATTCCGCGATGCCTCTCTGAGACTTCCGCAAATGCCTAAAAACTTTCTATTCGACATGGTAAACCCTCCATAGTCTATAAAATAGACAGAAAAGAAAAAAAATACAATGAGTCTTTCCGACTTTCACGACACATGACATTGGGCTGCGCCTCAGACTGAAGCAAGCAACGGCTTCTGCTCATTTTGTCCGCAGCCCTTTTCAGTACAGCGACGCAGATACTCCGACTTTCGGAAAAAACAAGCAAATGATTCCTCCGTGCTGATCAGAAGAACCTTCCTCTTAAATATTGCAGCAGCCTATGTTTTCTCCTCCATATCTTGACGGAAAAAGCATAACGCTCTATGTGCAAAGGATGTATCGCAATGAATTCTGCCCCCCGGCAACATTCGACACCCGCTTGAAAATCCGAAAAAGCTGAGTCTAACTCCGCATTTCACCCTACATGTTACGAGAGGAATTTTCACCCCCATGAATGACTCAATGCCATCGCAAGCCTGCACTTACTCTTTTACTCCGTGCAAAAGTGCCTCTTCTCTTCAAATAGACTATGCTGGTCTTGTCTGCCTTGCAGCCGCCGGCAAAGAAAATGATGCAGCCATACTCTTGCGACATGCCACGCCTTTTGCAGGAATACTTTCGGCAATCGGAGATCCGGCAGCTACGGCCGTTTGTCCCTACCGACCGGCCAACATGACACTGCTTCCGCTTGTACGGAATCTGGTGAGGGCATACCCCGACATTATGTACGCCCCCCTTGAAAAAGGTCCCGACTCCGGAAAAAAGGCACTTGTCATAGGATCTGGGCCAGCCGGCCTCCAATCCGCATGGACGCTGTGTGAGCAGGGATATGCCGTTACCGTATTGGAAGCGGCCCCATCTCCCGGCATGACTCTTCTGCATCCTCCGGTTCAGGAATCCAGTTCGGCTCCGTCCGCCCCCTCTCCCGCCGTTCCCGGCGAAGTAGTAAAAAAAACGGTTGAAATGCTTTCTTTGTCGGGAATCAGGTTCCGTTGTTCCTCCCCGGTAGGACAGGCTGATCTGAACAGGCTCTGCAGCGAGTACGACATCGTTCTTTGCGCCTGCGGCAAAGGAGCCGTTCTCCCGGCAGACGCCAACGGAAAAGTCAGGGAACGACTCTTTGCTGCAGGAACCTGCGTTAAAAATCAAAAAGACCTGGGAGCGCTCCAGGCCATGGCCGCCGCAAAAAAAACTGCCGAGGCCGCCGGAGGCAGAACGAACGACGGGAAGGCTGACAAAGAAAAACAGGCAGTCGAGTTTGCCATGCAAACGGTTTTCGAGCTGCTGAACTCACCGGAAATTCCCTGTGCCTCTCCCCTGCTTCGTGGCATGCGGGAACGCTGCCAATCCTGTCTCAAAATCTTGGAATACAGCCGATGACAGACAACTTTTTCACTCTTTCCAGCGTGCCTTTACCTGAGAGCGTGCCCGATCTCTGTACAAGTCTGCAAATAATGCTTGACAATCGAGTCAGGCTTATCTAGATTCCTCCCGTTGGTGAGAAACCAATATACGGGGATGTAGCTCAGCTGGGAGAGCATTGCCTTCGCAAGGCAGGGGTCGAGAGTTCAAATCTCTTCATCTCCACCATAGAAATCACAGGCGGTCGGATGCACGGCATCCGGCCGCCTTTCACTTTTAATTTTCCCCTTCCCCGTCGTTGTCCAGACAGCTCCATTTCCTTGTCTTCCAATGCTTCTGCGGCATTCCCTATTCCTGATCTGCATATGAACCTGCCGAAAACAAAAATATTTTTAACAGAAAACAGACATCAAATATTGACATCAGACATCCAAACAACTACATCTGAATCGTTCCACGAAAAAGGCGATGCGCCGGGTGGAACACGGTGTTCAGCACAAAGGAGAGTATCATGTCTCACTACAATATGTTTCTTCCCAGTTATTCCATCGGTTCCGACTGCTATAATGAAATAGCTCACGTCACCCGCCACTTCGGCAACACCGCCGTTGTCATCGGCGGCAAAACCGCCATGTCCAAGGCCCACGATGCCCTGGTCAAGGCCGTGGAAGGAACGCACGTGACCATTACCGACTTCATATGGTTCGGGGGAGACTCCACCTATGAAAACGGGCATATGCTCATGGAAAACGAAGCCGTCAAAAATGCCGACATGATATTTGCCGTCGGCGGCGGCCGTGCCTGCGACACCTGCAAATACGTGGCCAACGAACTGGACAAGCCTCTGTTCTGCTTCCCCACCGTGGCCAGCAACTGTGCCTCCGTCACGGCCATTTGCGTCATCTACAATCCCGACGGCAGCTTCCGTGAATACTACTACCCCAAGCTTGCCAACCATACCTTCATCAACTCCGACATCATTGCCGATTCGCCCTATCAGCTTCTATGGGCGGGCATAGGCGATGCTCTTTCCAAGGAATGCGAAGCCGTATTCTCCAGCAAGGACGTGGAGCTCAGCCACACTCCGCTCATGGGCGTTCAGCTTTCCCACGTGTGCACCAAGCCTCTGATCGACTTCGGCGCCAAGGCGCTGGAAGCCTGCCGTGCCAAAAAGCCTTCTCATGAACTGGAACAGGTCACCCTGGACATCATCATATCCACGGGCATCGTTTCCAACATGACCACGCACACGCCCGAATACTACTACAACTCTTCTCTTGCCCACTGCGTTTATTACGGAGCCACCGTCACCAAAAACGGCCACAAGCATCTTCACGGTGAAATCGTATCTCTCGGCGTTCTGTGCCTGCTTACCTTTGAGAAAAAATATAAGGAGCGCGACGCCATTATGGCCTTCAACGCAAAAATGGGCTTCCCGGTCTGCTTCGACGATCTGGGAATAGACGAAAGCGAATTCGAGGCCATGGGCCAGAAGGTGCTTACGGCTACGGAATGGGCCTATCGTCCGAAGGGAGTTACCCTGGAAGGCTTTATTGCCTGCATGAAGGAACAGAACCGCTGCGGTCGAGAGTACAAGAAAACCCTGTAAACGACAGAGCACACAACCACACTTCAGCCATAAAGCACGCTCATAGCGCGCAGCTTGGCGGATCGGCATGTCCGACAGGAAAAGACGTGCCGACTGCCGGGCAAACACCGAGCGGCAACGCTCTTGCCGGAGCTTACCTTGAAAAAAAACGAACGACTGTCCGACAGAGTGGCCGAAAGCATACTGTCCATGATTACCGTGGACAGAAAGCTGAAGCCCGGTGACAAGCTGCCCAATGAACTGGAACTCGCGAGCAGGCTCGGTGTAAGCCGCATAACGCTTCGCGAAGGGATACGAATGCTTGCGGCGCGGGATGTTCTCGAAATACGTCGCGGCAGAGGCACCTATGTCCGTGAAGACTTCAAGGAGCGCTCATTCAAGGAACTTCACGACGTGCCTCCCGTCGAAGGAAACGCCGAATCCGTATATGAAATGCGCATGATCTTCGAGCCTGAGGTGGCCTATTACGCGACTCTCCGGGCCTCTGACAGCGAAATGCAGCATATCTGCGAACTGGCGGCACGCATTGCTTCCGGCGACCCGGAAAATCCTAATATGCTGGAAGATGAGAAAACCTTCCACCGCGCCATTGCCAGAGCTACGCACAACGAGTTCATGAACCGGCTCATGCCTGTACTGCAGGAGGCATTCGAACAAGCCATGGATCTGGCTCCGCGTCATCCTGAAGCTCTGCACAGAAGCCGCTACGATCATCAGCTCATTCTCGACTTCATGGTCAGCCGAAATGCGGAAGGCGCAAGAAATGCCATGAAAATCCACATACTGCACATTATGGATGCCCTGAAGATCACACCGCGAAGAAAAAGCGATTTCTAGCCAACGTGTTTTCCCCGTCCCCCGACTTATGTTCTTGGGACGGGGAATTTTTTATCCATAGTTCCCGGCGTCGCCCGTTCCCTACTGCCAATCTGTTCTCAGTACTTCCTGAAAAGAAAATCCGGTCCGGTCTCCCATGACTGCCGCCGATAAACGATATTCCCCTTTCCCTTATCTACTGAGTCACTAAAAACTTTCCGCCACTTCCCTCACCTGCCCGCGTCTTTTTTCGATTCACGGAGCTTCTCCCCGCCCCTCTTCCTCTGCTTTTGACGCCCGGAGCAGCCCCTGGTTACGAGCCTATAAAAAAACGGGGCAGTCCTCACAGCGACTCCCCCGTTCTTTCCAGCTCTGTTTCAGTATTACAAATACTTTTTGAAGAATGATTCAATCTTGTCAAAAGGAATCACGTCCGTTCTGTCATACAAATCGACATGACTTGCTCCGGGAATAATCATCAATTCCTTATTGTTTCCAGTCAGCTTTTTGAAGGCATCCTCGCTGAAATACCGGGAATGCGCCTTTTCTCCATGTATGACCAGAACGGCATTGCGAATTTCTCCGGCATAGCTCAGAAGAGGCATATTCATAAAAGACAGGGAAGACGTCGCATTCCATGCACCGTTGGAGTTGATGGAGCGGGGATGGAAGCCGCGCGGAGTCTTGTAATAGTCAAAATAATCCTTGACGAACTGCGGTTCATCGCCTTTGAGAGTATCGGGCAACCTGTTTGCCGACGGAGCAATGACTCCCGAGCGGGCATCCCTTGTGCGCTGCTCGTTCAGTTGCTCGCGCAGATTATAACGGGCATCGGCGTCCATGGAGTCAAAGTAGCCGTTGGCATTGACCCTGCTCATATCGTACATGGTTGACGTGACCGTCGCCTTGATACGGGTATCCATGGCGGCGGCGTTCAGGCCCATACCGCCAAAACCGCATATGCCTATAATGCCTATGCGTTCCGCATCAACGTTATCAAGAGTGGTCAGAAAATCCACTGCGGCACTGAAGTCCTCAGTATTGATATCGGGAGAAGCCACGTTGCGCGGTTCTCCACCACTTTCACCGGTGTAGGAGGGATCGAAGGCAATCGCAAGAAATCCGCGCTCAGCCATGGTCTGGGCATACAGTCCCGAAGCCTGCTCCTTGACGGCACCGAACGGTCCGCTCACGGCAATGGCCGCAAGACTTCTCCCGGCGTTTTTGGGAATGTACATATCGGCGACCAATGTAATGCCGTACCGGTTTTTGAAGGTCACCTTCTTGTGATCTACCTTATTGCTTCTGGGAAACTTTTTATCCCACTGCTGTTCCAGCTTCATTTCTCTGCCTTCCTTTACAAAAGTCTGATCAATGTTTTCCTGAGCCGCCATGGCGCTCCCCGTGAGCGCCGCCATGCCGACACACACTCCAACGGCCAGATTCTTTATTTTCGTCATTACATATCTCCCGTATTTTCCAAATGATCTGGATACAGAATCACTTCCTTGAATGGCGCAGAATGATTAATTACCTGACAGGTATATGTATAGCAAATACTTATATCAAATATTAAACCATGCCTAAAACAAATACCTTGTACACTGTCGAGAAAAATGGAACATTAGGATTCCCTGTTTCTGCTCTTCGAAAACAAAGACCGGATCGTTTTCGGTCCGGTCTTTGTTTTTACTGAAAAAAGTCGTCAAAACAGCCTATGTCAATTCTGCTCCGAAGGCAGATTCTTTCTGTCCTTACCGCTGAACGTGGCAATAACCGTGCCCACAAGATCGCCCAGACAATTCATGGTCGTAAGCCCCATTTCATTGATGGTATGAATGCCTGCTATCACAGCTACAACTTCCACGGGGAGTCCGAACGTTTCGAAAATAAGTGCCAGGAACACCATGGCGCCTCCGGGAATGCCTCCTCCCCCCATGGTAAGCAGCAGGCTGAGCAGAATCATCTTGCCCAGTTCGGCAAAGGTGAAATCCACGCCTGCGGCCTGCGAGGTAAACATGAACGACATGGCAAAAAATATTCCCATGCCGTCACGGTTGATCTGGTTGCCCAAGGGAATGGTAAAGCTGTAAACGCCCTTGGGAACCCCAAGATCATCCGCAGCTTTCAGGTTGACGGGCAGCGTGGCTATGCTGGAGCAGGTGCTTGCCGCCGACACGATGACAGGACCGGAGCGCCGCAGAAAATATCCCGGCTTCATGCGCACGAACACATAAAGAAGCAGCAGATACACTCCAAACATGCATATGACGGAAATATATACGCTTATGACATATTTTGCGATAGGCCCGCCCATGGAAAGGCCGTAACGACCGAACGTGCGGGCCATAAGTGCAAAAATGCCTACCGGCGCATAAAGCATGACGGCGGCCATGATTTTGTTGAACGCACGGACGAAAATATCCGACATACTGCGGAGCCTCTCACGATCCGCAGCAGGAAGAAACAATGCAGCCATGCCGAAAATGGCCACGAAAATAACCACCTGATCGAACTTTCCGTCGGCAAGAGCCGTAAACACGTTCGAGGGAATCATGGACAGTATGGTGGCGCCTATGGACGGCGTCGCCTTGCTGTTAAGAACAAAATCACCGCTCAGAATAAATCCCAGTCCGGGACGAATAAGGCTGCCGACAACCACGGCGATGACCATGGCAAAAACCGTGGTCAGGCAGTAGTAAAGCAGCACGCGTACGCCTATGCGGCCGAAAAGCTTGGGATCATCGAGGGAACAGAGTCCGGAAAGCAGATTAACGATGATGAGAGGCAGAGCTATCATTTGAAGAAGCTGAAGAAAAAGCGTACCCAGAGGGGCCATGACCTCAGCTTTCGGCCCCAGCAGAATGCCAGCGACAATGCCCGCCAGCATGGCAACAAACATTTTTTTCAGCAGAGGAATATTTTTGTAACGAGTCCATACCGCAATCATATGTCGTTCTCCTTACCAGACGGAACGGTCCGAGATTTCTATGGCTTCATGTGGGCAGGCCTTCCGGCATACGCCGCATTCATAACAATGCTGAAAAGGAATGCAGGCTTTGCCGTTCTCCAGGGTGATGATTCCGGCCGTACAAGCTGCAGCGCATGCTCCGCAGCCCATACATTGGGATTCGTTTACCCTGTAATGGAAAGGCCGCGGATCAATTCCCCCGAATCCGAAGCGAAGGCGATAAATGCGGTCGTTCTTGTACACCTGATAAAGTTCACCTTCTCCCTGCCAGAGGCAGTAAATAACGAAACTGTCCAGGCTTTTTTCCCACATTTTTCGGGAACCGGGATTTCTTTCCCAATATTCCCGTTCCGCCTCGGGATTATCGCAGCGGCGAATTCTTCCGGTAATGCGGAAGGAAATAAGCTGGCGATGTTCCGCCTCTCCCGTATCCTCACCGACAAAGGAACCGTTGAGCGTTACCACAGGGTGGGCTTCCATATCTTCATTGCACGGCTTTCCCGTGCCCACGCCGAAATATAAAAGGCCGTCACTTCCGCTCCGCATGAAATCCAAAAAACGTGCCCCCGGCAGATTTCCCTTTGCAGGAAGCGTTGCCAGGCTGAAATATCGCGCCTCGTGCGCCTTATTAAACACCGTGTCCAGAATGGTCTGATTATCACTTTCCACGGTCAGTCCGAAAAGAACATCCTTCACATTTTCCTCCCTTCCGCTGCTCATGAGGCATATCCCGAGAAAAAACGATTCCGTCGGAAAAGCAAAATCCTCCTGTTCACGGAACCTCAACGAACAGAAACCTTTTTCGATGAACAAAGAACGGACAGAACAGAAATGCCGTATATTTCGTTCCTTCCGTAAAAGCACGTCTCCAGCAGGATGAAAAAATATTTTCGAACTCCTTATTCCGAAAAAATCTGAATACGCTGCTTTTCAGCAAAGGATTTAGACCTTTATGCCAGGCTTGTCATCTGAATTCTTATATCTTCATGCCGTGCCTATGCATATGGATGAAGCTGCATATTCGAATCAATACAATTTTGCACCATTATCGTTCATGATATCTGAACATGTCGTATCGATGCCGCATTCACACACTATATCCTCGATCTTACAGCGTTGAATAATATTTATTTTGTGCATAAACGATACAATGTAAATGAGCATATTTTCACTATATGCACAAAACATTTATGTATTACAATATTCTCTTGAACATTTACAAGAACATGCCTATGCTGTCATATCTTTTTTCCAACAACAATGAGATGAAAAATAATGAATGAATCACTATGGCGGGCAGCCATGGAGTTTCTGGACGACAAACAGTCGGAAATGATCCAGCTGCTGACAAATCTCGTCGAAATGGAAACCCTCTCTGCCGACAAAAAGGCGGTCAGCCGTCTAGCCGGCCATATCGACACTTACTGCGATGCCATGGGAATGACCTGCTGCAAGGTATCCTACGAAAAAGCCGGGGACGCGCTCACGGCGCGCACGGTCCAAGGCAGACAGAAACCCGTAGCCGTTCTGGCGCATCTGGACACCGTCCATCCCACAGGCAGCTGGCCCGAACTTCTGCGCCGGGAAGGGGATTCCCTTTATGGGCCCGGGACGTTCGACTGCAAAGGCGGAATCGTCATCGCTCTGTTTGCCATCAAGGCACTTCTGGCCTGCGGCTACAGAGACCGTCAAATCAGATTGATCCTTACCAGCGACGAAGAAACCGCCCATATGCTTTCCGGCGGACTGGGGGGACAGCTTTTTACCAAAGAATGTGCCGGATGTGCGGCGGCATTCAACTGTGAAAGCGGCTCCACCGGCAACGAGGCAATTACGGAACGCAAAGGCGGTGCCGTCATGCGCATTCAAGTAAAAGGCATAGCCGCCCATGCTGGACGCAATCCGGAAAAAGGAGCCAGTGCCATACGCACGACTGCACGACTCGTAGAAAAAATTGAGGCTCTTTCCTGCCCGAACGGAATTCTGTTCAACTGCGGAAAAATAGAAGGAGGAACGGGGCCGAACGTCATTCCCGACACCTGCAGCCTTTTGCTGGGACTCCGATACCGTACCAATGCCGACTATGAAAATGCGCTGCGCACACTGCAGCAGCTCTGTCAGGAAGTACCGCTGCCGGGCACATCTGCCGAGCTCTTCCTTCTCGGGCGATATCCTGCCATGGAAAAAACTCCGGGAACCGACGCTCTGGCCACCCTTTACGACAGTGCGTCGCGCAGGCTCGGCCTCGGCCCCGTATCCTTTCTTTCTTCCGGCGGCTGCTCGGACAGTGCGTTCACCACACAAATGGGAATTCCCACACTGTGCGCTTTGGGAGCGTCCGGTGCCGGTGCTCACAGTCTTGAAGAGCACGCCCTGCTCTCCTCGCTTCTTCCCCAGTGCCGCAAGCTGGTAACGACCATACTTTCCCTGCCCGACGACAACGACTGATCCGCCTTCCGAATCTTTTTCTCAGAACAGCCACCATGAACGCCTCTACCCAAAAATTTCAGTTCCCGAACTCGCTTGTCATTGTTTTTACCATGATGGTGCTGGCCGCAATACTGACGCACCTCATTCCTGCAGGTATGTATGATGTTGTTCCCGGCACGAAAATGCTCGATCCCACGACCTTTCATACCATTCCCCAGCAGGGCGTATCCTTCTGGGAGCTGGTGGACGCCGTTTTCAAAGGCATGGTGAAAGCCGGTCCCATTATTGTTTTCACTTTTCTCGTAGGCGGCTATTTTCAGGTCCTCATAGCCGGCAACTCTGTAGATGCATTCATCAGCTGGCTGGTCCGCAGACTCGGCACACACTCCTTTCTCATCCTGCCCTCAGTCATTTGCATCATGAGCATACTCGGAGCATCCGGCGTCATGGCCAACCCCGTTGTAGCCACTATTCCCGTGGGCGTCATTCTGGCCCGCCGACTGGGCGCCGACAAAATTACCGGCGTAGCCGTCATGTTTCTTGCCGCCTACGGCGGATATGCCACAAGTCCCGTATGTGCCATGACCGTGCAAATAGCTCAGCAGATCGCGGGCCTGCCCATACTGTCCGGCTTCGGTTTCCGCTGTCTGGTCTGGCTGATCTTTCTTCTGCCCACGAAACTTTTCATCGTACGCTATGCACGCGTCGTGCGAACCAGGCAGAAGGCATCCGACGACCGACCGGCCGTCGATGCCGCCGAACCAGCCGTTGCATTCAACGCCCGCCATGCTTTGGCACTCCTTGGGCTAGTTGTCGGTCTCGGCATTTATGTATGGGGTTCTCTTTCTCTGCACTGGGGCATGAACTACATGGCGGGCATCATGATGCTTGTCGCCATGTTCGGAGCTCTGGTAACGGGCATGGGCCTGAACGGCTTTGTAGCAGGATTTCTGCAGGGCGCCCGTCAAATGACCTTTTCCGCCATGCTTATCGGCCTAGGTTCAGGACTCATTAAATATAAAAGATGACAATGGCAGCGAGACAAATAGCCGAAAAGAACGTGTGGGCACAACGATCATAACGCATGGCTATTCTGCGCCAATCCTTGAGTCGGCCGAACAT
>CALUPL010000032.1 GCA_944322635.1 uncultured Mailhella sp. | reverse complement strand
CCTTCATTTCGCTCTGCGCCTTTTCCAGCAGGGTGAGCACGTCGCCCATGCCGAGGATGCGGCCCGCAACACGGTCGGGATGGAACACTTCCATTTCGGAAAGCTTTTCGCCCATACCGACAAATTTGACCGGTGCGCCTGTGACCGACTTGATGGAAAGAGCTGCGCCGCCTCGGGCGTCGCCGTCCATCTTGGTGAGTACGACGCCCGTGATGCCGAGATGATCGTTGAACGATTCGGCGACGGTAACGGCGTCCTGGCCGGTCATGGCGTCTGCCACGAACAGGATTTCCTGCGGATGCACGGCGTTTTTGATGGACACGAGCTCCTGCATCAGAGGCTCGTCCACGTGAAGACGACCGGCGGTGTCGAGAATGACCACGGTGCACTGCTGAGCCTTTGCGTCCTCAACGGCCGCGCGGGCGATGTCCACCGGGTTCATGTCCGGCGTGGAATCAAAGCAGGGGATGTCGAGCTGTTTTGCCAGCGTGCGCAGCTGATCGATGGCGGCGGGGCGGTACACGTCGGCAGGCACGAGATAGGGGCGCATTTTCTGCTTGCGCAGAAGAAGGGCCAGCTTGCCCGAAGACGTGGTTTTGCCGGAACCCTGAAGGCCGACCATGAGAATGACGGCAGGCTGCGCGCCCTGAAGCTTCAGCTCCGTGTCCTCTCCGCCGAGCAGCTTGACCAGTTCGTCGTGAACGACCTGGATGACCTGCTGTGCCGGAGTGACGCCCTTCATGACCTGGACTCCGAGTGCGGCCTCGCGTACGCGATCCACGAATTCCTTGACGATCTTGAAGTTGACGTCGGCTTCAAGAAGCGCGAGTCGGACTTCACGCAGAGCGTCCTGGATATTGGATTCCGTAAGCTGGGCGCGGCCGCTGAGATTGCGGAACACGCCGGAGAGTCGGTCTGTCAGGCTTTCGAACATCGTATTTCCCGTTCTTATGACTTGGAACTAAGAACCGTTACGCAACTTTTTCCTGCAAGTCAAGTCAAACGTGCCCATGAGTCGGCAGAGAGCTTGTTCCGGCGAGAGCGGCTCTTGCCTCTTGCTCTTGGAGGGATGCGCGGGTATCCTGTGCACCTCTCGGAAAAATTGAATTTCAGGAGCTGCCATGTCCGTCATCATGGGAACCGCAGGTCACATAGACCACGGCAAAACGTCGCTCATCAGGGCACTTACGGGTATAGACTGCGATCGCCTCGGCGAAGAGAAGCGCCGCGGCATCACCATAGAGCTGGGCTTTGCCTACGCCGATCTCCCCGGCGGTGAGCGCATGGGCATTGTGGACATGCCGGGGCATGAGCGCTTTGTGCGCACCATGGTGGCCGGCGCCTCCGGCATAGACTTCGTGCTGCTCGTCATTTCCGCCGATGAGGGAGTCATGCCGCAGACCCGCGAGCATCTGGAAATATGCACGCTGCTCGGGGTGAAGCACGGCATTGTGGCGCTCACCAAGATAGACATGGTCGATGCCGACATGCTTGAGCTGGCCACGGAAGACGTGCGGGAGTTCCTCAAGGGAACTTTTCTGGAAGGTGCGCCCATTTTCCCCGTATCCTCCGTTACCGGCGAGGGACTGGACGCGCTTCGCGCCGCCATGGTTGAGGAAAGCCGCCGTCAGCCGAAGCGCCGTTCCGACCTTTTCCGGCTGCCCGTGGACCGCGTGTTCTCTCTCAAAGGTCACGGCACCGTGGTTACGGGCACGCTGGTTTCCGGCTCCGCGCAGTGCGGCGATGAGGTGGAGCTTCTGCCGAGCGGCCGCCGGTCGCACATACGAAGCATTCAGAGTCACGGACAGGCGCAGGATGTAGCCGAGGCGGGCCATCGTATTTCCCTCAATCTGCACGGCCTGGCCGTGGAGGACATCAACCGCGGCGACGTGGTCACCCATGTGGGAACCATGAAGAACTCGAAGCGCTGGATAGTGGAACTTACCTGCCTCAAGTCCTCTCCCCGGGGCCTGCGGCATCGCGGCGAGGTGCACTTCCATCACAGTGCGCGCGAGCTTGCCGCACGTTTGTATTTCTACGATCGCGATCGCCTCGAACCCGGCGACACCGCACTGGCGGAAGTGCATTTTTCCGAGCCTGTGGCGGGCATATTCGGTGATCGCTGCATAGTGCGGACGTTTTCACCCCTGCGTACCGTGGCTGGCGGTTCCATTCTCTATCCTCTGGACAGCGCTCCGAGGCGCAGTCATATCGACACGGCCATGCAGGAACGTCTCATGGCTCTGCCCGATGCCGACGATCAGACGCGCATCGGCGTTCAGCTGGAGCTGGCCGGACGGTTCGGCGCTACTCTGGCCGACCTTTCCATTCTCACCGATCTTGGTCGAAAGTCTCTGGAAAAGCAGCTGCAGGCCATGTCCGGCAAGGGCATTGCGTTCTGCTGGGACAAGGATGCCCGATGCTGGATTTCTTCCGTGTGGCTTGAAAGGCTTCTGGACCGTGCCATTGCGGCCACAGAGGCTTTCCATAAAAAGAACCCTCTGGAACACGGCATGGCCAAGGGCGTCATTCTTGCGGGCATGGGCGCCGGCGTACCTCCCAAGCTGGCGCACTTTGCGCTGGAGAGGCTCATCCGTTCGGGCAGGCTTGTGGTCGAAGAAGAACTTCTGCGCCTGCCGCAGCATCAGGTGTCGCTGGCCGACGATCAGCAGGCGCTCAAGGAAGCGCTTCTCAAGGCTCATCAGGCTTCGCCTCTCATGCCGCCGAATCATACCGAGCTTTTTGCCGAGCTCGGCATTACGGCACGTCAGGCACAGCCCATTTTCAAGCTTCTTGTTACGGAAGGCTCGCTCATAAAAATCAAGGAAGATCTCTACTATCTTTCTTCCGTCATGGAAGAGCTCCGGGAAAAGGTGAAGAAGCATCTTCTGGAGCACGGTGAAATAACGCCCGGTGATTTCCGCGACATTTCCGGCATTTCACGAAAGAACGGCATTGCGTTGCTTGAGCATTTCGACAAGGAACAGCTTACCATGCGCGTAGGTGATAAAAGAGTGCTTCGCGGCAGGAGTGCATGACATGGCCTGCGTGGTGGCGCTCGACTTTGAAACTTCCGACAAGTATGCCGACAGCGCGTGTGCTCTGGGCATGACGCGTGTGGAAAACGGGAGCGTGACGGCAAGCTGGTACAGCCTTATTCGTCCTCCCCGGCAGAAGGTGTACTTTACCGAAATTCACGGTCTCACATGGGAGATGCTGAAAGATCAGCCCACCTTCAGGGAATTGTGGCCGGATATACGGAATTTTCTTGCCGGAGCCCGGCTTCTTGTCGCGCACAATGCGACATTCGATCGTAGAGTGCTTCTCGGATGCTGTCGGGCCTTCGGGCTGGAGGCTCCGTGCCTGCCGTTTGCGTGTACGGTCAAGGGCTCCAGGCGAGGACTTCATCTTCCTCATCACCGCCTCAGTGACGTATGCGCCTATCTCGGATTGGAGCTGGATCATCACAACGCGGCTTCCGATGCTCTGGCCGCCGCGAAAATCTATCTTCATCTCCGTTCCATCGGCCTTACGGACGAGGATATGCTGCTCAAGGGATAAAAGCGCTTCGGACGTCTTGCCCGGAGAAGACGGCCGGTCTATATTTGTTGAAAGCAAATACGTTGTGAGGTTGTCATGATTATTGAATGTCCTTCCTGCCGCTTCAGGCGTGACGTGCCCACGGCCTCCATCCGGCCCGGAAAGAAATATAAGGTGACGTGCCCGCGCTGCTCCACCGTGTTCCATTTTTCCTTGCCTGAAGAAGCATCGTCTTCTCCCGATGAGCCGGAAAAGAATGTCTCGGCGGCGCCGAATGCGGGGCAGAATGCTCCCGTTGCGGAGCAGAAGCCCGCAGTGCCCCATCTTTCTACGGAGCAGGAGGGGGACGATCCGCTTCCTCCCGGAGCTGAAATTCCTCAGTTCACCCGCGAGGAACCTGCGGCAAAGAAGGAAGAAAAGCCTGCGGAAAAGCCGGAGAATCCGCAGCATCCGAAAAGTCTCTGGGAACGCTGGCAGAGCATGCGTGAGCATGTGAGGGAATACGACGAGGGACAGGAGGAACCTTCCTCCCGAAACGACGGACGCCCCGACGGTGCCCCGTGGGAGAGCCCGGAATACTACGGATTCTGGGGAAGCTTTTCCCGTACCCTGCTCGGTGTGCTTTTTCACGCCCCGGACTTCTTCCGGCACGTGCGTTGCAGCTTTTCTCTCATCCGTCCCATTCTTTTCTATGTGCTCCTGAGTCTTTTTCAGATGCTCGCCTCACGCCTCTGGTCCATGAAGGCATTGCAGGAACTGACCACTACGGCCACCGATCCCCAGACGCTGGCCATGGCCGAGGCTCTCATGAAAAGCATGAATCTGCCTCTCATGCTGCTGGTCACGCCGTTCTTTTCCATTTTTCAGGCAGTGATTCTGGCGGGACTCTATCATCTGATGATACGCATGGTGCAGCCGGACAGAGCCGATTTTGCCACCACCCTGCGCGTGGTGTGCTACAGTGCCGCGCCTCTCGTGTTCTGCATAGTGCCCATGGTAGGCAGTCTCATTGCCTCCGTATGGTTCGTGGCTGCGGCGTTCATCGGCTGCAAGTTCGCACTGAACCTTTCCTGGTCGCGGACGGTTCTTGCTCTGCTGCCTCTCTACATTCTTGAATTCGCTCTGGTTTCTCAGATTCCTGCATTCATGGCGGGAATGTCCTGATGACCGTCCCGTCCGGCGGGATGAAGCCGGTTGCAGAAAAGTAAGAAGCGGGGTTCCGTCGTTTGGACGGAATCCCGCTTCTTTGTGGAATTTCGTGTCGGAGCGTGAAAGGCTGCCTGTACCGATCCTGCGGCACTGTGAAGCGACATGGGCCGAACAGTCATGGCGGATCGTTGGGAGACCTGCCGGGAGCCGGGGGCTTTCCTCAACTCGTTTTCATGAATTTTCCGAAAATCGAGGAAGCCTTTCTGTTTTTTTGTGTGGCCTCATGCACGCAGCCCGGAGGCGTTTGCTGTGCGGGAGGCTCAGGCAAAGAAGCCCAGGAGTTTCAGAATGACGAGACAGGCGCAAAGCCCCAGAAGGCAGGAAAGCATGAGCACAAGCGAGGAGAGAAGTTTCATGATGAAGACTCCCGCGGTGTGATGGCTGCGTACCGACAGACTACTTTTTTGCCTCCCTGAGAGCTGCGCGGTAGTCGCGTACGGCCCGGTTATGCTCGTTCAGGGTTTTGGAAAAGGTGTGTCCCCTGTCCCGCCCCGTGGCCACAAAGTAGAGATAGTCGTGTTTTTCCGGACTGATGGCAGCCTTCAGCGCCGAAGTGCCGAAGGAGCAGATGGGGCCGGGCGGCAGGCCGGGATTCTGATAGGTATTGTAGCGGTTCTTTGCGTTGTCCAGCTGACTGCGCAGGAGCGGGCCTTCAAAGGTGCGTCCCAACCCGTAGATGACCGTGGGGTCGGCCTGAAGAAGCATGTTCTTTTCCAGGCGGTTGGCGTACACGCCCGCGACGCGCGCCCGTTCTTCGGGGACGCTGGTTTCCTTTTCCACAATGGAAGCCAGAGTGACGAGACGTCTGAGTTCTTCCGCCGGGGGGCGTTTGCCGTTCGGCCACAGCTTGTCCGCTCTGCGCCAGAACATTTCCACAAGGCGGTTTGCCACGGCTTTTGCCGCGTCGCGATTCATTTCTCGCGGCCGGGGCAGCAGATAGGTTTCCGGAAATAGAAAACCTTCCGCAGAGTCGAAGGGAATGCCCCAATGTCGGAGAAATTCCGGATCGTGAATGACGGAGGTGAAGTCTGCAGCCTTGCAGAATCCGCCTTCCTCGACAAGGTCCGCCACGTCCCACCATGCCAGACCTTCACGAATTGTCAGCCTGTAGAGCATGGCCTTGCCGGAAACAAGCATGTCCAGTACCGTTTCGGGCAGCCAGCCTGTGCTTACGAGAAAACGGCCTGCCTGAACGTGCCGACTTTTTTCCTTGTACCGGACCAGCATCTGAAAGCGCCATGCGTCGGTGATGACGCCTTCCTTTTCCAGCATGGCGGCCACCTGGGCAAGCGTCATGCCGGGTTCGATGTCCACGATGAGACTTTTGCCCGGTTCTTCCGGCGGTGTGTCCAGAAAGTTGCGGGCGTCTCTCCAGGCCCATGTGCCGGCGCCGAGGCAGACGACGAGAACGAAGACCACAAGCCAGAGAAGAGGTCGTCTGCGGCCTTGCGTCGAAGGCTTTTTGTTCCGTTCCGTCTGAGAGTCCACAGGTGAAGACGCGCTGGACGTCTCTTCCGAGGCACTCTTTCGAGAAAGATCGTCGTGATTCTCTTCTTGCTTGAAAACGTCTTTTTCCGGAGTCATGCCCGCATTCTCCTTTCTTCCGGTTGCTCCAGAAAGCTCTCAAGAATGAGCACGGCGGCCTGCTGATCCACCACCTTCTTTACTTCGCAGAAGTTCATGCCGAAGTCGTAGAGTTCATGTTCTGCAGCCGCGCTGCTCAGAACTTCGTTCATCCAGTACACCGGAAGCGTGGTACGACGCTTCAGCGATTCCACGAAATGGCGTACCTGAACGGTTGTGAGGCATTCCGTGCCGTCGGTGTACAGCGGCAGTCCGACAACAATGGCATCGGCCTGTTCCTTTTCCAGAAGTTCCATGAGCTGAGCAAAAAAGGCGGCCTTGGTTTCTCTTTTCAGGGTGCATCTTGGAAAGGCAAAGGAGCCGTCCATGTCGGAAACGGCAATGCCGACGCGCTTGAGTCCGTAATCTATGGCCAGATATTTCATGCTGTTACAGAGTCAGAGTGCCGGGAAAGGCAAGATTGACGATTATCATGACCACGCTCGTGCACAAAAGAGCCCATATTCCGGCAAGCACGTCGTCGATCATGATTCCCCATCCCGAGGGAAGCCAGGTTTCGGACGCATGAACCGGCCAAGGCTTCAGAATGTCGAAGAAGCGGAAGAAGAGAAAAGGCACGAGGAGAAATATAACGTCTCTCCATGAGGATTCGGCCGAGAAACTGCCGAGACAGAGCATGGTTACCCACTGGCCGACGAGTTCGTCGATGACCACGCAGCCCGGATCCTGGCGGTTCAGCAGAATTTCTGCTCTGGAGGCAGCCAGTCCGCCGAGAATGAAAAGCACAAGCAGAAATACTATGCGCCAGGGCAGGGAGAGCGGAAGATAGACAAAGGGGGCAAGCATCGTTGCGAGAAAGGCGCCTGCCGTACCGGGAGCTTTGGGAGAGAGTCCCGCCGGGCCGAGACGGGAGAAGTGCAGAACAATGGTATCGAAGGAAGTCATGGAAACTCCATCAGTTCAAAGTTTGTCTCAGGATAGAAGTTACCGCTTTTCTTTGCAAGGGGAAGAGATGCAGAGGCAAGAAACAGAAAGGGGCCGTTCATGCGGAATGCATTCGAAGGCAAGCTTTTTTCTTGTCATCTGTTTTCAGTGCTGGTACGAAAGAAGGGTGCCCGGGTGGCGAAACTGGTATACGCAAGGGACTTAAAATCCCTCGTCCGCAAGGACTTGCGGGTTCAAGCCCCGCACCGGGTACCATTTCAATTTTTTTCAGTAGCAATGCCGTGTTTTTACACGGCTTTTTTTGTTGCTGAAAGAAAAATTCAGAAAATCCGCCTGTACCATACGCTTGTACTGCTTGCCCTCGGCAGATTTTCCTGAATCGGCTCCGACTTTTTGTTCATTTTTAGTTATGGAACTTTTCTTGTCGGAACTGTGGAGCATGGGAATGTACCTTCAGCGCCGCTTTGAATGGCTGTTTCATATCTGGTTGAAATGCCGCAAATGATTAACGCATTGTCGCTTGTTGAATATTAAAAAAGCAGCCGGTTGATATTGAAGACTCGTTTTTATTGCCGTGCGATTCCTGAGTTCCGCTTAGCTGATGCGGCATAGTCCCTCATCATCTGATGTGACACAGATGCTTTGTAAGGGTGTTGACTCTTCTGTGGGGCGTAAAGCCGTTTTACACAGATGCTGGTGGAAAGGTGTGCATGGGGGCATCGTGAAGAAGCTTTGTCGTTCCATCTTTTGCTGACACGGCCGCCGTGTCGGGTGTGAACCCGGATAAGCTGTCTTTTCAAGGAATTCTGTCGCGAAACATTGCTGCCGGTAACATCTGTGCTGCTGAGCATGGAATCATGCGAATTCTTCCGGCTTTCCCCGGTACGACTCCATGAACTGTACAAATGTGGCCACAATGTTCATGTCGGTACTTTTTCTGTGGAAAATTTTCAGGTGCAGAGGCGGGGCGAGAAAGTCGAGGTCGATGCAGCGTATTTTTTTACGGAAGGCCTCAATGGCAGTTTCAGACAGATACATGAAGCTGATGCCGAATCCTGCGTGTACATAGCGGGCATGTGTGATGTTGTAGTCCGATTCCAGAACGATGTTCGGCTCCATGCCCATGTCCATGACCTGCTGATCGTAGATGATGCGGGTAAGGAAGCGGGAGTTGGTAGGCATGATCAGCGGATATTCCATGATATCCTGAAGCGTCAGGGGCGATCGCTGTTCCAGCGGGTGACCGAACGGAACCATGAGCGTGAGACGTAAAGGAATCCATTGATAGGAAAGGAAATTCTTGGGAACGGCGGAATCGAGGGAAATGCCGATATCGAGGAATCCTTCCTTGACCTTTTCGATGATCTCCGCCGGGGAACGGGAAAAAAGCTGGATGCGGATGTTGGGATGCTGCTTTTGAAATGCAGGAATGAAGCCGGGAAGCAGGTTGTCCATGACAGAGGGAGCAGCACCGATGCGAAGTCTTCCTGATTCCTCTTCCGACAGAGATTGTATCCTTTCCAGACGCATTTCCAGTTCATCATACTGTTGGAGCAGTCCCTTGGTAAATTCCAGCAGAGCCTCTCCTGCCGGTGTGAGAATGACGGATTTTCTTCCAGCTCTTTCGAGCAGAGGTGTGCCCAGAGTGTTTTCCAGGTTTTTTATCTGGCTGCTCAGGGTGGACTGAGTACGGTGCACCACTTCCGCAGCCTTCGTAATGTTCCCGAGTCTGGCAATGACATAGAAGTTTCTCAGATACTGAATGTTCATGCGTCTGCGCCGTCGGTAGAAGGGAGAATGGGATTATTATGATATAGGCTTCCGCCGGGGAAAACAACACGGATTCTTTGATAAATTATTGATTTCCTCAATGGCTTCCATGGAAAGAATTGTCGAAAACTCCCTTGTTTTTTTTATGTTTTTTTATGACCTTATAAAATATGCAATCAAATATCGGGATCCCTTGAGAAAGCTGGAGGTTCTATGAAGCGCGTTTTTCTGTTTCTTGCCTGTCTGGTGACCATGCTGTTTTTTTCTCTGCAGGTTCAGGCAAAGGATGTTGAAAGGCTGATGTTCGTTTCCGGGCCTGTCGGCGGTGACTGGTACAGTCTCGGCGGAAGCATCGGTGAAATCGTGAAGCGTTCGATTCCCGGCGTGCAGGTAACGGTTACGACGGGCGGCGGCATAAGTAACGGCCCCATGATCGAGAAGGGCAAGGCTGATATCGGACTTTCGCAGGCTATGCTCTATCATGCACAGACGAACAGACTGGAACCTTATGATAAGCTGCCTGCGGCCAAGAATCTGGCTGCCATAGGCTATGTGGGGTACGTGCTTCAGGCCTATTTTCTGGTGAGAGATGACAGCCCCCTGAAGTCCATTGAGCAGATGATCAAGGAAAAGTATCCCGTGCGCATGGTACTCACCACCCGTTCGGCTACGCCGGAACTTGCGGTACGTCGCCTGCTGGCTGAGTACGGCGTGACCTATAAGGACATAGAATCCTGGGGCGGCAAGATTTCCTTTGTGGGGTTTGCAGAAGCCGAAGGCATGATTTCTGACGGACATTGTGACGTGTACGTCGGTCCCGTGCTCGGTGCCATCGTGCAGATGGTGACCACAAACAAGATGCGCCTGTTGCCGTGGAAAGAATCCGTCATTGATTCCGTATGCGGCAAGTACGCCTACGACAAGCAGGTTCTTCCAAAGGGCAGATACGATTTCGTGGAGAAGGATACCCCCTGCATGGCGGAATCCAACATCATTCTTGTACGGACCGATATGTCCGATGATCTTGTTTACAACATCACCCGCGCCATCTGCGAGAATGCCGACACCATTCGTGCGTCCGGCCCTACCTATGTCGGCTTTGATCCGCGCAATCTGGTCAGAAATGTGGGCGGCAAGCTTCATCCCGGAGCGGAACGCTATTATCGTGAACAGGGCTGGATAAAGTAGATGATGAAGGGTATGCGGACAATGTCCGCATACCCGGTTCCATGATGGAGACATTGCCATGAGAGAACTGACGGGTATTCCGGCCACGGCTGTGAAGGGCATTGCCCTGTGCATGGCCGTCTTCCACCTGTACACCGCAGGGTTCGGAAGTTTTGTGGCCCTGATACAGCGATCCATTCACCTGATGTTTGCCATGACGCTGGTGTTCCTGCTTTTCCCCGCCAGGAAAAAGGGCGAAGGGAACAAGGTGTCTTTGCCGGATGTGCTGCTCAGCCTCGCAGCGGCATGGGCGTTCAGTTACGTGTTTCTGCACTATGACGCCATTAATGAGCGCATTCCTGGCATTTCAGAAATTACCACGACGGAACTCGTTGCCGGTGGGACGGCCATTCTATTGACGTTGGAGGGGGCACGTCGCGCCCTGGGAACAGCCATGGCCGTCATTCCTTCCCTGTTCCTGGTCTATGCGCTGTTCGGGCATCACCTTTCCGGCAGTTTTTCCCACCCTCCCATCACTATTTCCGAATGTATTGAGTACATGTATCTGGGCTATGACGGTCTGTTCGGCATACCTTCGGGCATCTCAGCCACCTATCTTGTGCTGTTCATCATTTTTGGCTGCGTCATGGAAAGAACGGGCGCTGGTCAGGTAATCATGGACCTGGCCTGTGCCGCTGCCGGACGAAGCCGGGGAGGCCCTGCCAAGATTGCCGTCATATCCAGTGCGCTTTTCGGTTCCATCAGTGGTGCAGCCGTGGCCAACGTATATTCTACCGGAGTGTTCACCATACCGCTCATGAAGAGACTGGGGTATCGGCCGGAGGTCGCCGGAGCGGTGGAGGCCGTTGCATCCACAGGTGGGCAGATCATGCCCCCCGTCATGGGGGCCGCTGCGTTTCTCATGGCAGAGTGGCTTTCCATTCCTTACAGCAGCATTTGCGTGGCGGCGCTTCTTCCTGCCATTCTGTACTATCTGGCAGTCATCGTCATGGTGCATCTGGAAGCCGCCCGTACGGGCATGACGGGGCTTGAGGAACAGGAAATTCCCAAAATGCGGGATATCGTGAAAAGGCTGTACTTGCTGCTGCCGCTGGTGGTGCTCACCGTCATGCTGTTTGTCGGCTATTCCGTAGCGCGTTCGGTGCTTTTTTCCACCATTCTGGCCATCGTGCTCAGCATGCTTTCTCCGGCGACGCGTCTTTCCGTTCGCGATATTCTCGAAACGTTGTCCGTTGGCAGTCAGCGCTCCTGCATGCTGGCCATGGCCACGGCCTCTGCCGGGCTCATTATCGGCGTGGTGACGGAAACCGGCATCGGTCTGACGCTTACCAGCAATATTGTCGTGTATTTCAAGGATACTTTGCCGCTTGCTCTGGTTTTCATCATGGTGGCGTCCCTCATCATGGGCATGGGCGTTCCCACGGTTGTGGCCTATCTGCTGGTGGCAACGCTTACCGCGCCCATTCTGACAAAACTCGGAGTATCGCCGCTTCAGGCGCATATGTTCGTATTTTATTTTGCGGTCATTTCCATGATTACGCCTCCGGTGGCCATGGCCTCGTGGGCTGGAGCGGAAATTGCGGGCGCCAATTTCAACCATACAGGATTGCAGGCCGTCAAGCTCGGCATTGTGGCGTTCATTATTCCCTTTATGTTTGTGTACGATGATGCTCTGCTGCTGCAGAGCGATTTTTTCCATACCGTCATGGTCATCGTGTTTGCGGTTATCGGCATTTTTGCGTTGGCTTCCGGTCTGGAAGGCTGGATGATTCGTCGTATTGCACCCGTTCCCCGAGTGCTGCTTGTTGTGGCAGGCATACTTCTTATTGATCCTTCGTGGCAGACCGACCTTATCGGACTGGCAGCGCTTCTGGGAGTCTTTGCTTGGCAGAGGCTCTCGGAACGCAAAGTCCGCGGCACGTCGAACTGACTTTGAACCCCGGTACTGCCGGGGCATTTTTTCCCTGAACAATTCGAGGCCGTTATGTCCTTATATCAGTGTATTTCAACGGAAGTGCTCATCATTGGATCGGGAGGGGCGGCGCTTCGTGCCGCGCTGGCCGCTCAGGAAAAGGGGGCGGAGGTTCTTGTAGTATCCAAGGGGATTGCCGGAAGATGTGGGGTCACGCCCACGGCACTTACGGGATATCAGGCGGCATTCGGTCATGCCGACCCCCGCGATACCCCGGAAGTGCATTTCATGGATACCATGAGGAACGGCTGCTGGCTTTCCGATCCCAGACTGGCCCGTATTCTTGCAGAAGAGTCCCCATCCTCCGTTTTGTATCTCGAAAAACTCGGCGTGCGTTTTCAGAAGACGCAGGACGGGCGCTTCATTCAGAAAAGACTCGATGAATCTCAGTCCTATCCTCGATCCGTACGCATCGGCGATTCTCTCGGACTGCCCATCATGACCAGGCTTGCCGCAGTTGTGCGGCAGCGAGGCATTCGCATGATGAGCGATATGCTCATTACCCGTCTTCTTGTTAGGGACGGCAGGGCGTTCGGAGCTGTGGGGCTGAATCTTGCCACCGGTGAGCTTATGCTCTTTCGTGCCGGAGCGGTCATTCTGGCCACGGGAGGAGCCGCTTCTCTGTATGCGCTCAGTTCCAATCCTCCGGAATCCACGGGTGACGGCTACATGCTGGCCTACCGTGCCGGAGCCAGACTCATTGATATGGAGTTTTTTCTTTTTCTCGGTCACGCCGTGCTTTATCCGGAATCAGCCCGGGGAGTGCTTTATCCGTTCCAGTATCTGCTCGGTCTGGGGGCGCGTCCGCTCTATAATGCTGAGGGACGGTGCTTCATCGGCGACTATACGCCCGAGGGCGTGACCAATCCTTCCCGCGATCTGTATGCCAGGGCCATTCACTGGGAAGTCATGGCCGGCAGAGGAAGCGAACACGGTGGAGCCTACTTTGATCCGTTTTCTCTGCCTCGGGATGTTCTGGACAGGGAATTGCCTTCGCAGACGAAGTTTCTTGAATCCCTGGGAGTGGATCTGACGAAGCCCATGGAGGTCGGTGTGGCCGGGCATTTTCTCTGCGGCGGCGTGAGCATTGACGAGTGGTGCCGAACCAGTCTGGACAGGCTGTTTGCCGTGGGCGAGGTTGCTGGCGGAGTACACGGAGGAGCCCGTATCGGCGGCAATGCTCTGGCGGAGCTTTTTGTTTTTGGAAGAAGAGCCGGTGAGGCGGCTGCGGCAACGGCCGCAGGAGCCATTGCCGCACTTCCCGAGACGGAGGAACACGAAGCGGTGGATGCCGAGAGAAGCCGGTTCGAGGCCGTGCTGAAAAGGTCGGACGGTCCTCGTCCGGGAGAGCTGCGCAGTCGTCTTCAGAACATCATGTGGAGGCATGTCAGTGTCATCCGGTCCCGCATGGGGCTGGAAAAGGCTCTTTCGGCTATCGCAGCGTTGCAGAAGGAGCTTCCTGACATGTGGGCTGCATCGTCTTCGCGAGTATTCAATCTTGATCTGATGGCCGCACTGGAGTTGGAAAACATGGCGGAACTTGCTGGCATCATTGCTCAGGCCGCACATATGCGGGAGGAAAGTCGTGCCGGACATTTTAGGGAGGACTTCCCTGAACGCAGCCGGGACTGGGACTGCAATATCCTTGTGGACAGGGGAGCTGACGGGCCTTCCTTCAGTCGGAAAACAGCAGCGGCAGCGGAGTAGAGCATGAATGCAGAAGTTTATATAGCCAAAACCGATGAGCACGGAAATAAAAAGTGGGTCCGTTATGAAGTGCCTTGCGCCTCTTCAGATCGGGTGGCACAGGTGCTTCGTTATATCTATGAACATATTGACGGAGACATTGCTTACCGTCCGTGCTTCTGCAAAAGAGGTTCCTGCGGTCTGTGCATGATGGTGGTCAACGGAAAATGTGTGAAGACGTGTCTTGCGGCGGTAATTCCCGTAATGCATATCGAACCGTTGCCGCTGCCCGTCATAAGAGATCTGGTGGTGGAATTTCCGGATCGACGGTAGCCGCGGAACGGCGTTTTCTCTGTCGGTTCAGCTGGTTGTGACATTTGCTGATAGAGGCGCATAATAAAGCCGGAACGCTGTCTGTATAAGAACTGCGTTCCGGCTTTATTCATATGGAGGCAGGTTTTGTGCGTCAGTTTTTCAGGCTGTGGATGGGAGCGGGGATGCGGCCGCCGAGATTGATGAAGGCGGAAGCGTCGCCGGTGTTCACGGGAATGATCTTTGCCTGACCGAGAAGGCCGCCGAAGATGGCGGTTTCTCCCACACCCTTTCCGGGAACGGGAATGACGCGCACGGCAGTAGTCTTGGTGTTGATCATGCCGATGGCCATTTCATCGGCAATGAGGCCGGAAATGGTGGTGGCCGGGGTGTCGCCGGGAATGGCGATCATGTCGAGTCCCACGGAACAAACGCTGGTCATGGCTTCAAGCTTTTCCATGGTGAGCGCGCCGCAGTTGGCCGCGGCCTCGATGCTGGAATCTTCGGAAACCGGAATGAATGCGCCGGAGAGGCCGCCCACATGGGAGGAGGCGAACACGCCGCCCTTTTTGACGGCGTCGTTGAGCATGGCGAGCACGGCGGTGGAGCCGGGAGCACCTATGGAAGAGAGCCCCACGCTCTGGAAGATTTCACCCACGGAGTCGCCCACGGCAGGCGTGGGCGCCAGGGAAAGGTCGGCCACGCCGAAGGGAATGTGCATGCGTCCGGCCACTTCCTTGCCTATGAGTTCGCCTACGCGGGTCACTTTGTAGGCCGTGGACTTGATGACCTCGGCCACATCGCTGAGCGTAAGGCTTTCATGGGTTTCCTTGGCTCGGTCTATGGCCTTTTTCACTACGCCCGGGCCGGAAACGCCCACGTTGATGACCACGTCGGGTTCGCCGATGCCGAGGTATGCACCGGCCATGAAGGGCACGTCCTGAGGAATGTTGGCGAACACGACGAGCTTGGCGCAGCCTATGCCGTCGCGGTCGCTGGTGGCGTCGGCCACTTTGCGTATCTGACGCCCCATGAGGGCCACGGCGTCCATGTTGATGCCGGCCTTGGAAGAGGCCACGTTGATGGAGGAGCAGACACGGTCGGTGGTGGCGAGAGCTTCGGGCAGAGAGTCGATGAGCGCCCGGTCACCGGGGGTCATGCCTTTTTCCACCAGCGCGCCGAAACCGCCGAGAAAATCGACTCCCGCCTCCTTGGCGGCCTCGTCGAGCATCTGACAGGCCCGTACCATCTGATCGGCGTTGAATCCTGCGCCGACGACGGCCATGGGGCTGATGCTGATGCGTTTGTTCACCACGGGAATACCGTAGCGGGCGCCGACTTCATTGCAGTGTTCCACGAGATGGGCGGCATATTTGGCGATTTTTGCGCGGACCTTGTAGGAGAAGACGTCAAAGTCGTGGCTGGCGCAGTCGAAGAGACTGATGCCGAGGGTGACGGTGCGAACATCGAGATGTTCGTTGCGGAGCATGTTGATGGTGCTGAGCACTTCGCGTTCAGTAAGCATGGGGCTGTCCTGTGATGCGGTTAGACGATGGGGACTCTGTGAATGGCCTCGAAGATGTTCTCATGCTGGATGCTTATGGCAAGACCCATGCTGCGGGCCTTGGCATGAAGCATCTGACGGAAGGCATTGCGGTTTATGGAAAGCGGCAGAGCCACTTCAAAGACCAGCACACATTCATTGGAGGATTCGTCGACGCGTATGGCCTTCAGATTTTCAATGTTCACTTTCTGTTCCGCAAAGACTCCGGAGATCATGGCGATGATTTCCGGCCTGTCGGAACCGTTGACCGTCACCACGAAGGGTTCGGTTTCTTCCGAGCAGGAGAAGGTATCGGTTTCAAAAGTTCGGGCCGCCACCGTAAGGTCCATGTTGCGGGCTTCGAGACTCAGACTCACCACGCGCTGAATGTCTTCTTCGTTCACGTCTTCCGGGGCGGATACGATGAAGATGGAAGCGAACTGTCCTTTGAGGATGGTCTGACTCAGTTCTTCAATGTTGCATTTTTCCTTGGACAGTGCGCTGGAGATGGCATAGACCACGCCGGGACAGTCGTGTCCGATGACAGATATAACGATATGATTCACGGTCGCCTCGATGGGGGGGAGGGTTATGGCCCTGCGCGAGAATCGGCACGCGGGGCGCAGTCTCGGGAAATATGAAAAGGATAGACGGGAAAAACAAGGGCCGTCAAGCGCTGTGTGCCGGAAACGATGACAGGACGGCTAGCGTTTGTGCGTTTTGCGCCATTGCCATGGCGGTGTCGGCTTTTCGTCCTTCCACAGACCGAGTTTCTGCTTTTTGGCCAGAGCTTCCTCGATTTTCCAGGTGCCGCAGACGTCTTCTTTGCAGAAGCTGTCATAGACCCAGGCCATGCCGGCCTGCACCTGCTGCTGGTTGACGGATCTTTCGTCGAATCCCTTTCCGTCGCAGAGATAGACGATGGCCACGGTACGCTGGTATTGGTCCTTGTACATGGCCTTCATGCGCAGGGGAGTGTTTTTCAGCAGATCAAGAAGATGTTCGCGGGATTCCCTGCCGAAACGCTGATTGCCTTCCGGAGCGTCCACGCCGTAGAGGCGGACACGCAGGGTATGGTTTTCGTCGTCCTTCAGTTCGAAGCTGTCGCCGTCGGAGACCCGCACAAGACGATACTGCCGTCCATCGGGAGAGACAGAGGTCTTTGCTGTCGTTGCGGTCCGGGCATTTCCGTTCTCCTGCGTTGAGGTTCGTCCGACCGGAGTGCTCTTCTTCTGGGATTCGGAGAGAGTCTGTGCCGGCGGCGTGACGGGAGAAGGACTGCCGCCGTTGTTCACATAGGCTGCCACCAGAAGCAGAATGCACAGAATGGCTGCTTCCAGACCGTATCGGACGGGGCTGCCGCCCCGTTTACGGGAGGGGGAGGACCTGCGTCTTTTCATCGTTCGGATGCGTCGGAGACAGGCAGAAGTTCCTTCAGCGCCGAGGCGATGCCTGCCACATTGAGTCCCACATCGGCCCGAAGGCGACGTACGGGTCCGTGGGCAATGAAGCGGTCGGGCAGCCCGAGACGGCGTATCCGCAGATGACGCAGCCTGTCGTGATCGGCCAGAAGTTCCAGCACGGCGGAGGAAAAGCCGCCCAGAAGGCTGTTTTCCTCCACAAGAAGCAGAGCGTCGCTTTCTGCGGCGAGAGCGAGGATCTGTTCTTCGGGAAGGGGCTTCACCCAGCAGGCGTCGAACACGGAGGCCAGAAGTCCTGTCTTTTCCGCAACGAGAAGGGCGGCTTCCGCACAGGGAACGGCTCTCTGGCCTGCGGCCATGATGCATATCTTCGTATTGCCGCGCAGGAGAAGTTCACCGTGACCGGGCAGAGGATACCGGTCCTGACGCGGTTCAAGGGCCGAAGCGAATTTCGAATGTGAGGCGTCGAGTCTGCGGCCGGAGCCCCGAGGATAGCGCAGTGCCACCGGGCCGTTCATGGAAACGGCCAGAGAGAGCGCGGAGCGCAGAGTTTCTTCATCTCTGGGGGCAGCCAGCGAGAGGTTGGGCACGGTACGGAGCCAGGAAAGGTCGAAGGCTCCGTGATGTGTGGGACCGTCTTCTCCGACGAGTCCCGCACGGTCGAGGCACAGGGTCACGGGGAGATTCTGCAGGCAGACGTCGTGAATGATCTGGTCATAGGCGCGCTGCATGAACGTGGAATAGATGGCTACCACGGGATGGAAGCCGCGGGAGGCCATGCCGGCGGCAAAGGTGACGGCGTGCTCTTCGCAGATGCCCACATCCGCGAAGCGTTCAGGGAAGCGCGCATGAAATTCCTGAAGGCCGGTTCCGTCGGGCATGGCGGCCGTGATCGCGAAAATACGCGGATTCTTTTCGGCAAGGTCGCAGAGCTCGGAACCGAAGGCCTGACTGAAGCCGGGACCGGAGGGTTTCCAGCCGTTGGGCTGGGGAGGCGTGCTTATTTCATCGGGAACGGACGCGGAAATGCCGTGGAAATGTTCAGGATCGTTTTCCGCCGGAGCATGGCCCTTGCCCTTGCGCGTGCGGCTGTGCAAGAGCACGGGCATGTCGAGCTGCTTGGCGGCTTCCAGATGACGCTCAAGCTGTGCGATGTCGTGTCCGTTGATGGGACCTATGTAATTGAACTGGAAGGCCTCGAAGAGCACGCCGGGTGTAAAGAAGGATTTGAAGCTGACTTCGCCTTTTCTGATGATGTCCACAATGGATTCGCCACGGGGCAGGCGGGAAAGTACTTTGGCGACATGCTGCTTGATGTGCATGACCGTGCTGTGGGACAGGTTGCGGCTGAGGAATCGGGACAGTGCACCCGTGTTCTCGGAAATGGACATCTTGTTGTCGTTGAGAATGACGATAAATCTGTGTCCCATGCCTCCGGCCTGATTCAGGGCTTCCAGCGCCATGCCTCCGGACAGCGCTCCGTCGCCGATGACGGCGACCACATGTTCCTTGCCGCCTTTGAGATCCCGGGCGGTTGCCATGCCGAGCGCCGCGGAAATGGACGTGGAGGCATGTCCTACGCCGAAGTAGTCATAGGGGCTTTCGGAACGGTTGGGGAAGCCGGAAATGCCTCCATAGCGGCGCAGGGTGTCGAAGCGGTCGGCTCTGTCCGTGAGGATCTTCCAGGGGTAGCTCTGATGCCCCACGTCCCAGACTATGGGATCCCTGGCCGGATCAAAGCAGGAGAGCAGGGCTATGGTCAGTTCCACCACGCCGAGCGACGGAGCCAGATGGCCGCCGTTTTTTGTGACCACGCGGATGATGGTGTCGCGCAGCTCCTGCGCCAGCGCCTGCTTGAGAGGAAGGGAAAGCCCCGGAATGTCCTCGGGCAGATGCAGGCTTTGAAGCAGTGGCGTGTCGATCATGGGAACCTTTGAAGCTAGTGCGTGCGGTTGACGAGATTGCGGGCCGTTTCGCGCAGAAAATCGGCGTCCGGGCCGTGAAGAATGCCTTCAAGGGCCTTTTCGGCAGCGTTGCAGTGGAGGTGGGCCTGTTCGCGGGCTTTTTCCAGGCCGAGCAGGGACGGCCATGTGGCCTTGTCGCTTTCCGCGTCGTGTCTGACTTCCTTGCCCACCGTCGCTTCGTCGCCGACAACGTCGAGTATATCATCGGTAATCTGAAACGCAATGCCCAATTCACTGCCGTAGCAGCGCGCCGCATATCGCTGCTGCGGTGTCGCACCAGCAAGCAGCGCGCCGCATTCGCAGGCGTTCGTAATCAGTGCGCCGGTTTTTTTTGCATTGAGAATGCGCAGCTCTTCCAGAGAAAGTTTTTTTCCTTCCCCTTCAAGATCCAGCATCTGACCTCCCGCCATGCCCTGCGCGCCGGAAGCCTTTGCCGTAAGCCGTACGGCCTCCAGAAGACGGTCGGCAGGGACCGCGGCCCGCAGCATATGGCCGAAGGCGTCGGTCAGCAGGGCGTCGCCGGCCAAAATGGCCGTAGCTTCGTCAAAGGCCTTGTGGCAGGTGGGACGCCCGCGGCGCAGATCGTCGTCGTCCATGGCGGGCAGATCGTCATGGATGAGCGAGTAGGTGTGAATCATTTCCAGACCGGCGGCAAAGGAAAGAATGGCGTCGGTCAGCTCCTCGGCTCGCTCTCCCGCGCAGGCTCTCGCCACGGACAGGCAGAGTACGGGGCGCAGTCTCTTGCCTCCGGCCAGAAGACTGTAACGCATGGCCGACGAAAGGCGGGAAGGGATTTCCCTGTCAAGGAAAGCGGCGGAAAGGTACTGCTCCACCCTGTTGCGCAAATCTGCGGACATATTTCCTCCAAAAGGACGGCCGCCTTCCGGCGGCCGGAACGTCGGTTCTCGCGTGGCGGCCGGGATTATTCCCCGTCCTGTTCCTGGGCGTCAAAGGGTTCCGTGCCCGCTTCGGTACACAGCCGTATGTCGTGGCGGGCCTGTTCCAGCTGTTTGCGGCAGGCGGCGACATGGGCGAGGCCTTCCTTGTACAGGGCCACGCTCTCTTCGAGAGGACTGTTGCCGTTTTCCAGAGACGTCACGATGGACTGAAGGCGCGTCAGTCGTTCTTCAAAGGTGGGTTCTTTCTTTTTCATCGGGCGCTCCGCGTCGTTTGTTTCGGTTGTTTTTCATCAAATATGCTGCGTGTGGGGCCTCCTACGAGCTGAGGAGGATCCAGAAACAGCGGCATGGCGTCCACGGCGACGCCTTGGACCATGAGGCCGAGGTGCAGATGCGGACCCGTCACGCGGCCCGTAGAGCCGGAGCGGCCTATGATCTGTCCTTTTCTTACGCGCTGTCCCAGCGTGACGTCAAAGGCCGAGAGGTGCGAATACGTGCTGACGAC
>CALUPL010000031.1 GCA_944322635.1 uncultured Mailhella sp. | reverse complement strand
TTGGCCTTGGGCATGGAAATGTAGTCCTTGAACCGGCCGGGAACAGGCTTCCACAGCACGTGGACGAGACCGAGCATGGCGTAGCAGTCGCGCAGATCGTTGACGATGACGCGGAAGGCTATGATGTCGTGCATCTCGTCGAGCGGCGTTTTCTGAGCCATCATCTTGCGGTAGATGCTGTAGGTCTGCTTGATGCGGCCGAAAACGCGTCCGTTGATGCGGTTCTCGGTCATGATGGCTTCTATTTTCGCAATGACCTTGGAAATGAGCTGCCGCTCGACGATCTGATTGTCCTTCAGCCATGTGGTGATTTCGGCATAGGCGTCGGGCTGAAGATACCGGAAGCTCAGGTCCTCCAGCTTCTGCTTGAAAAGATGCAGACCGAGACGGTTGGCAAGCGGCGCATAGATATCCATGGTTTCCTGGGCGATGCGCTGCTGCTTGTAGGGCTTCTGGAAGTCCAGCGTGCTCATGTTGTGCAGGCGGTCGGCCAGCTTGACCACGGGAACGCGGATGTCGTGCGCCATGGAGAGTATCATCTTGCGGATGTTTTCCGCCTGTGCCTCTTCCTTGGTGTCGAAGGTCATCATGTTTATCTTGGTCACGCCGTCCACGATGTCCGCCACCTGTTCGCCGAAAAGCTCGTCGAGCTCATCGATGGAAGAATCGGTATCTTCCACGGTATCGTGGAGAAGTCCCGCGGCCACGGTATGCTCGTCGAAGCCCATTTTGGCCAGAGTGAGCGCCACGGAGGCAGGATGCAGGATGTACGGATCTCCCGACAGACGCAGCTGTCCGGCATGGGCGGCCGAAGCATAATCGTAGGCACGGCGCACCATGGCCACGTCGGCATCGGGGCAGTGCCTGACAAGCTCCTCCACGATGCTGTCGGCCGAAGGAATCTTCGAGGCCGGAGAACTTTCCCCGGTCACGGGAGATATCACCATGGAGACATTTTCCTGAGGGTGAGCATCTTTCTGCCGGGAATCGCCCGCTTCCGCTGACGTCTGAAGAATGGAAGTCTGACTCATAAGAACCTGCTATTGCTGGAGCGCTCTGGGAACCCACCACCGGTCCAGGTTGTAGGTAATGCCCGCAGGAGCTGGTTGAATGCCCTGGAACCTCGACTGCACCATGGGCAGGGAATATGGAACGTAAAGGAACAGGTACGGCTGCTCCTCGTGCAGAATCTCCTGGAAACGGTCATAAATGGCCTTTCTCTCCTCCCTGTCCGCCAGGGCGCGCCCCTTCTCCAGCAGTCTGTCCACCTCCTCGTTGCGGAAGCTCACGAAATTGAGTCCGTTGCCCGCAATGGCCGAAGAGTGCCACACGTCGAAAATATCCGGGTCGTCAAGGATGTTCCACGCCAGAATGAGGGCATCGAACTTTCGCGTATCGACGAATTCCTTGAGAAAGGCAGCCCACTCCACCGTGCGTATGGCAACCTTCACGCCGACGGCCCGGAACATCTGCTGAAGAATGACGGCGACCTTGATGCGTTCGTTGTTGCCCTGGTTCACCAGAATGGTGAACTCAAAGGGTCGGCCGTCCTTTTCCAGTATTCCGTCCTTTCCGGGCGTCCACCCCGCTTCGGCAAGAAGGCGGCGCGCACGCTCCGGGTCATAATCATACGCCTTGAGCGAAGTATTGTACACCCATGTTCCGGGCTTGTACGGACCGAACGCGGGTTCTCCCATGCCCAGAAGGGCTCCTTTTATGATTCCCTTTCTGTCTATGGCGCAGGAAAGTGCCTGTCTCACCCTTTTATCCTTAAAAAAGGGACTTTTCTGGTTCAGGCCGAGATAGGTGTAACCAGAAGCGAGATACTTGTACTTGCGCCAGTTTTTTTCCCACCATTCGCCGTCGGTCTGCCGGAGATACTGCTGAGGCGAAAGCCCCACGAAATCCAGCTTGCCCGCCCTCGCCTCAAGGAACATGGTGGTGCTGTCGGGAATGATGCGGTAAATGATTTCGTCGAGATACGGCCTGCCCTTGAAATAAAGGTCGTTGGCTTCAAGAACGATGCGGCTTCCCGGCTCCCAGAACCTGAGCTTGAAGGGCCCCGCTCCTATGGGATTTCTCGCATAGCGGGTGGAGGCTATGTTTTCGTGTTCCAGAACGTGCTTCGGCAGAATGGGATGCATCCAGGTGATGGCGGCGCGGGCATAGGGCGCGTCGTAACGCACTTCAAAGGAAAGAGGACCGGTCTGACGGTATTCCTTCACGTTGAGGAAATCCGCGGCATAGGCCGTGGGGGTTTTCGGATCGGTCATCAGCTTGTAGGTGAAGGTCACGTCGTCCGCCGTGAGCGGATGACCGTCCTGCCAGACAAGCCCTTCCTTCAGCCGAAAACGCATGAAAAGACCGCCCTCAAGCACTTCCCACTCTTCGGCGGCGCATTTCACTATGTTGAAATCCTTGTCGTATTCCAGCGGAGAGGTATAGAGAAGCGAAGCCACTTCGGCGGATGCGGAATCGGAAGCCAGGTAAGGAATGAGGTTGGAAGGCTCGCCGATGCTGCCCATGATGAGGTGTCCGCCCCGATCCGGGCCGTCCGGAGAAAAATTTTTTTGCTCTTCGGCCCATCCCGGCCGGGCTGAAAGGACAAAACAGAAGAAAAGCATTGCAACAAGCCGCAACGCGCAGAAAAAAAACGCCGCTCCACCCGCTTCAAAAACAGGTTCCGCGGAGGCGAAACGTCCGGGACACTGCGAGAAATCTAACTTTTTTTTCATGAAAAAAGCCTAGCACAGTTCACTTCTCTTGAAAACTAGGATAATATCCTATAATCCTAGGAGGCAATGGTCGGTATCGCCTTTTTTATCCGGGTCTTCCGATTCCGTCGATTTTCCGTTCCGGCCCCTGCCGTACAAGGTTTCCGCGCCTTGTCCATACTTCTGTCATTTGAGGTCTGTTGCCATGAACCGACGCGAGGAAGTCGCCGCCCGTGGGCTTGCCGAAAACTTCATTCAGAACACCATTCCCGAATACATCACGGAGTATGGTCGCGCCATCGAGGCCGAGGGTAATCTCAGCAAGTTCACGCTGCGCTTTGAAAACGACGTGTGGACGGTGGAAAGCACCGTTCAGGGAGAGGACTTCGAAGCCTACAGCCCGGTAGTCAACATCAATCTCAGGGAACAGAGGGTCGATTCCATGTGCAACTGCATGGAAGCCTTCAACGGTCCCTGCCGCCACGTCGCCGCCACGGCCATACATTTCATCAATTCTCTCGACATTTCCGAAGGAAAGGCCGACCCGACTCCCGCCCCGCGCGAAGACTGGAGGCAGAGCTTCCGTCACTTCTTCGGGGGCACCTTCGAACCGGAAACGGGACGGTACTATTTTCTGTTCCGCTTTTTCCCGGAGCCCGGCCGCCTTTCCGTGGAGTTCTACCGCGCAAGGCAGAACAAGACGGGCCTTTCCTCCGTGCGGCAGGAAGTGACGCTCGAGCAGATTCTGCGCAATCCCGAATGGTGCGAACATTCGCCCGAACTGCCCGTGGTCTGCCGTCAGATCGCGCAGTATCTCGACTACTACGGGCACCGCGTGGAAATTCCCGACGGCCTGCTCTCGTGGTTCTTCTGGGCCATACGCAAGGAGGACTACCTGTACTGGAAGGATACGGAAATTCCCTGCCGCATTGAAAGCTCCCCCATGGCCCTCAAGCTGCGTCCCTCGCTGGACGACGACGGCCTGCGCTTCGACGTGCTGCTCCAGCGCGAAGGCAAGAAGCCGTTTTCCATCATTGACGAAGAAGCCGACGACAGCGGCGATATTCCCGCCCCCGCGCACGAAGGCGCCACCTTCCACGGTCAGATGCCTCTGTGGGTGTGCTGGAATCAGGGCTTCTATCCGGTGCAGACCTGCCTGAACCATCACGTCATTCAGGCACTCGTGCACAAGGGCCCCGTGATTCCGCAGGAAGACATTCCCGAATTTCTCGACAGGGTGTGGACGCGCCTGCCCGCCTCGGAGCTCTACGAACAGGATGAGTTCCTCAAGATCATGGAACCCGTGTTCCAGCCGGCAACCTACAATCCCAAGCTCTTCCTCGACGAAGAAGGAAGCCTGCTCACCCTCGAAGTGCAGAACATCTACGAAACTCTGCACGGCGAATTCACACTGCCCGGCCCGAACCCCGATTTCCAGACCGGCAGCTACGTCTATGAAGGCAAAACCTTCCTCGTGCGCCGCAATCAGGTGGAGGAAAACGCCCTCATCACCCAGCTTTCCGACATGCGCTTCCAGCCGAGAAGCAGCCGTCTGTGGTTCATGGAGCCGGAAGAAGCCATTTCCTTCCTGCTCGACTCCTACCCCACCCTGCTGGAAAACTGGCGCGTCTATGGCGAGGCCACGCTCTCGCGCTACAAGGTGCGCGCCTCCACGCCGGTCATCAACGCGAGCGTGGAAAGCAACGAAAAGGAAAAGTGGTTCTCCCTCGACATTTCCGTGGATTACGACGGCCAGAACCTGCCGCTCGACCGCATCTGGAAGGCCTGGCTCAAGGGCAAGCGCTACGTGCAGCTCAAGGACGGCTCCTACGCCAGTCTCCCCGAATCCTGGCTCGAAAAGCTGGCCCACAAGCTCAAGGTGCTCGGTCTCGATCCGGCAAAGCCGCCCAAGCAGAAGTTCAAGCAGTACGAAGCCCCGGTGCTCGACAACCTGCTCGAAGATCTGCCCGGCGCTCTGGAGGATTCCTTCTGGAGCAAGCTGCGCGACAACATCCGCAACTTCCACGAAGTCAAGCAGATCGAAACGCCCAAGGGCCTTCAGGCTTCGCTGCGTCCATACCAGCTTCAGGGCATTTCGTACCTCAACTTCCTCAACGAGTACGGCTTCGGCGGCATTCTGGCCGACGAAATGGGCCTCGGCAAAACCATTCAGACCCTGGCCTTCATCCAGCACATGGTCAATCACGGCTCCCAGGGCCCCAACCTCATCGTGGTGCCTACCTCCGTGCTGCCCAACTGGGATCGTGAAGCGTCAAAGTTCGTGCCCGGACTTTCACGCGTCATCGTGTACGGCACGCGCCGCGAGGGACTGTTCCGCAAGATAGCCTCTTCGGACCTCGTCATCACCACCTACGCGCTGCTGCGCCGCGACATGGAAGAGCTCGAACAGCACGAGTTCAATTCCATCATTCTCGACGAAGCCCAGAACATCAAGAACCCCAACACCATCACCGCGCGCTCCGTGCGGCAGATCAACGCCAAGATGCGCCTCTGCCTTTCCGGTACGCCCATTGAAAACAACCTGTTCGAACTGTGGAGTCTGTTCGAGTTCCTCATGCCGGGATTCCTCGGCAGCCAGCACGCCTTCCAGCGCGGGGTCATCAAGCCCATCAAGGAAGGCGACGCGGAAACGCTCGAATACCTGCGCTCGAGGGTCAAGCCCTTCATCCTGCGGCGTACCAAGGCCGAGGTGGTCAAGGACCTGCCCCCCAAGGTGGAAAACGTCATGTACTGCGCTCTCGAAGAAGAGCAGGCGGAACTGTACGCCTCCCTTGCCCGCAAGCTGCGTGAACAGGTGCTTGCCGACGTGGACAAGAAGGGCATGGCCAAAAGTCAGATGTCCATTCTGGATGCCCTGCTCAAGCTGCGTCAGATCTGCTGTCATCCCAAGCTGCTCAAGCTGGACATGCCGGGCTTCAACGCCAACATGCCTTCCGGCAAGTTCGAGGCCTTCAAGGACATGATACTCGACATCGTGGAAGAAGGTCACAAGGTGCTGGTGTTCTCGCAGTTCGTGCAGATGCTCCAGCAGATACGCGCCTGGCTGCAGATGACGGACATACCGTTCTGTTACCTCGACGGCTCCAGCAAGGACCGTCTGGAACAGGTGGACCGCTTCAACAACACGCCTTCCATCAGGATATTCCTTATTTCCCTGAAGGCCGGCGGTACGGGCCTCAACCTGACGAGCGCAGACTACGTCATCCACTACGATCCGTGGTGGAACCCGGCCGTGGAAAGCCAGGCCACCGACCGCGCCCACAGAATAGGCCAGTCGCGGCAGGTGTTCTCCTACAAGCTCATCTGCCAGAACACCGTGGAAGAAAAGATTCTGAAGCTCCAGGAAATGAAGCGCGGCGTGGCCGAAGCCGTCATTCCCGGACAGGAATCCTGGAAATCGCTCACCAGAGAAGATCTCGAAATGCTCTTCGAGGTATAGAGCCCCCCCCCCAAGACCGCCAAGCGGCCCGGTGCATTCGCGCCGGGCCGCTTTTTCATGGCCGTTGCCATACCACCGAGAAAACGGAACGAATCCTGAACAAGTCGCCTTTCTGCCCCAAACCTGCTTCTGTCCTGTCTGTGAGTGTCTTTCTGTTTCTGCGGAAACGCCTTTGCCGCCGGGGCAGGACAAAGACCGCCCACGCCCGTGCGGCTTTCCGTGCCCAAACGCCTCCTTGCCTTCCCGGCAAAAAATATTAATCTGCCTGAAAAACGACCTTTTACTTTTTCACCCGCAACTTTCCGGGAGCAGCATCATGACGCTTACCGAACTTCTCTCCAACGCCAGGCACGCCGTCGTTCTTACGGGCGCGGGCATATCCACTCTTTCCGGCATTCCCGATTTCCGCGGCGCAGGCGGCCTCTACACCCGTACCGACATAGACGCCAACAAGCTCTTTGATCTCGACTATTTCATGAAGGATCCGAGCTACTACTACCAGCACTCCAGGGACTTTCTCTACAATCTTGAGGAGAAGGAACCCAACATCGTGCACAAAACCCTCGCGCGACTGGAGCAGAAAGGCATCATTCATGCCGTCATCACGCAGAACATCGATCTGCTGCACCAGAAGGCGGGTTCGCGCAAGGTTCTGGAACTGCACGGCTCCCCGCTGCTGCACCACTGCCTGCGCTGCGGCAAGAGCTGGACGTTCGAGGAAATCGCACCCCGCGTGCGCGCCGGAGAAGTGCCCGTGTGCGACAAATGCGGCGGCATAGTCAAGCCGGACATCGTGTTCTTCGGCGAAGGACTGCCCGAATACGCCCTTACCGAAGCGGAACGCGAAGCCCGGGCGGCCGATCTCATGCTCGTGCTCGGCACCAGCCTCACCGTCTATCCCGCCGCAGCCGTGCCGGAAATCACGCTTCAAAGCGGCGGCAAAATCGCCATCATCAATCGCGACCCCACCCATCTCGACCGCTATGCCGTCTGGACAGGACGCGACCTGAAAAAAGAAATGGAACAGCTTGAAATTTAAAAAGGACGGCAACAATCCCGTCCCCGGCCGGGGAAAGCCTTTTCCCCGGCCATTTACGCCGTGCCGCTTCGCCCGTCGGCTCCATGCCCCACAGAAAAAGCAGATACGGCGGACATGATTTTCCCCTGTGAGCCCTCCGCCATTCCCCGCTCCGCTTCCCGTACGGGCGCACGGCATTTCTCCGTAAAAACTTCCGGCGCAACGTCCCGGGGCATAAGGCATCAACGCTTCCTGCGGATGGACGCCGCCCGGGAAACCGTCTTCTTTCAGAGCGCTTGAGCTTTCGACCGCACGACAGCTTACGCCCTTTTTCTTCGATACGTCGACTCCCGAACGACTTTTCTCCCCCTCTCCTTTCTGTTTTCCTTCCTTGCTGCCGTGTCGTTCCACGTGCAGGAAAAAATTTTCCGGACGACTCAAATTTTTTTCTTTCTTTTTTTCTGACGAGCGAGGAAGACAGGAAACGCCCCACAGCTTTGCTGTTTGGCCATTTTGCAAAATAGCACTCTGCCGTCACTCCCTCGGCAGAAAACTCAAGGCTCCATCATAGCGGCAAGCTGAGCCTGCCGGGCCTGAGTCTTTTTGTCCAGTGCGGCCGAGGTCGCGGTAAGAAACTGCCCGAGGCAGGAGAGTCTGAGCGAATAATAGACGTACAGACCGCGCTTTTCATCCGTCACTATGTCGGCGGCCTTCATCACGGCCAGATGGCGAGAAATTGTGGACATATCCGCCCCGACGATATGCTGAAGCTCGGCGACGCAAAGGGGGCCGTGTGTCAGGGCTTCCGCCATCATGAGGCGACTCGGATGCCCCAGGGCCTTAAAAATTCTGGCCTGAGCCTCAATGTGCATTCGATTCGGCATACGCCTCAGAGTCGGACCGGCCATGTCAGTTTCTCCACAATTTGTATTTGTATGATTTGCAAAATATACAAGAAGAAGCAATGCTGTCAACAAAGCATCTTTTCTTTTTTGTCTATAAAAACTCCATGACTTTCACATTTTCGTAAATTTTCGTCGTATTGCGCTCCATAAAAAACAATGACATGATCCGGCTCTCAGGCAAAAGGAACAGAATACTGCGTCGATTTCGACCTTTCTTTCCTCATTTTTGACAAAGCTGAACTTTCTCTGGAGGCACTCATGTTCAGAAAATTCTTTGCCGTCGCCCTCGGCACGGCCATGCTTCTTTCCGGCTCTCTGGTCGGCAGCGCCATGGCCGCCAAGTTCGTCACCATAGGCACCGGCGGCATTACCGGCGTGTACTACCCCACGGGCGGCGCCATTGCCAAGATCATCAACGCCAAAAAGGACGTCTATGACATCCGCGCCAGCGTGGAGTCCACCGGAGCCTCCAAGTTCAACATCAACGCCATCAACAACGGCGACATTGAATTCGGCATCGCACAGGCCGACACGCAGTATCAGGCCTACAAGGGCATAGGCGACTGGGAAGGAAAGCCCGTGAGCAAGCTGCGCTTCGTGTTCGCTCTCGCGCCCGAGGCCGTCACGTTCGTGGCCGCCGAGGATTCCGGCATCAAAACCCTTGCCGACGTCAAGGGCAAGGTGATCAATCTCGGCGATCCCGGTTCCGGCAACCGCATCAACGCCCTTCAGGTCTTCAAGGAAGTGGGCCTCGAACCCGGCAAGGATTTCCGCGGCGAAGGTCTCAAGCCCGCCGACGCCCCCCACACCCTGCAGGACGGACGCATCGACGGATTCTTCTATACGCTGGGCCATCCCAACGGCAACATCAAGGAAGCCACGGCCGGCAAGCGCAAGTGCCGCATCGTTCCCATCACGGGCATGGACAACCTGCTGAAGGAATGCCCCTACTACTCCAAAACCAGCATCGACATGAGCCAGTATCCCGATGCCTCCAATGCCTCCGACGGCAGTGTGGAAACCATAGGCATGCTGGCCACCTTCGTCACTTCCGCCGACATTCCCGACGACATCGTGTATGCCATCACCAAGGAAGTTGTGGAAAATCTCGACGAATTCAAGAGCCTTCATCCTGCTCTTGCGTCCATTACCAGGGAAAGCCTTCTGGAAGGGCGCACCGCTCCCTTCCATCCCGGTGCGGAAAAGTATTTCAGAGAAGCCGGCCTCATCAAGTAAGCTGCCTTTCTCCCATCCTGCCGGATGAAGGAATCGTCCGCTCGCCTCTGAACTCGAAAGTTCCGACAGTCCGAGGCAACAGCGTGCCGTTTTCATGAATACTTTCAGACCGGCCGTGCTCCGGCAGGCAGCACGGCCAAAGCGGGGGCGGCCAAAGCCTGCCCCCGCCTTTTTTTCCTTTCTCCAACCGCGTTCATCGCTGCGGAAAACATTCATGCCCCAGAAACACATACAGAACACTCCTGCCGGAGACAAATACAAGGAAGAGCTGGCCCATGCCGAGCACGGCATGCGCGGCGACACCGTGGGCATAACGGGGAAGATAACCTTCGTCATTGCCCTGTGCTGGTCGCTTTTTCAAATGGCCAGCGCCAGCGTTCTTCTCATCGACTCCATTTTCGTGAAGTCCATTCACCTGGCCTTCGCCATCACCCTCGTGTACCTCAACATTCCCCTGATCAAGCCTTCCTCCTCTTCCCGCTGGGATCTGCGCATTCTGCTGGCCATGAACAGGGTGACCGTACTGGATTACATTCTCGGCATCATCGCCGCCGTGGCGGCCCTCTACATTTTCCTCGACTATGCCGGACTTTCCTCACGTCCCGGCTCTCCCAACGCGCGCGACATGGTCATGGGCATACTGCTTGTGGTGCTGCTGCTCGAAGCCACGCGCCGCGTGCTCGGTCCCGCACTTCCCGTCATCAGCAGCGTTTTCATTCTGTACGTGTTTACCGGGCCGTATCTGCCTGATTTTCTGGCTTTCAAGGGGGCCTCGCTCTCCCGCTTCATTTCCCAGATCACCATGGACACCCAGGGCGTGTACGGCATTCCTCTCCAGGTGTCGGCTACGGTGGTGTTTCTTTTCGTTCTGTTCGGCACCATGCTCGACCGTGCGGGCGGCGGCACCTTCTTCACACAGCTGGCCATCAGCGGCCTCGGCCGCTACCGCGGCGGCGCTGCCAAGGCCGCCGTGCTCAGTTCCGCCCTCTCCGGCATGGTCTCAGGCTCCAGCATCGCCAACGTTGTCACCACCGGCACCTTCACCATTCCGCTTATGAAGCGCGTAGGTTATCCCGCCGTCAAGGCCGCCGCCATTGAAGTGGCCTCCTCGGTCAACGGACAGCTCGCTCCGCCCGTCATGGGCGCGGCCGCCTTCATCATTGCCGAATACGTCAACGTGCCCTACATCGAAGTGGCCAAAGCCGCCGCCATTCCGGCCTTCGCCTCCTACGCCGCCCTGCTGTGGATCACTCATGTGGAAGCCTGCAAGCTCGGTCTGCGCGGTCTGTCCAAAGACGAACTTCCCCGTACCCGCGACGTTCTGCGCAGCGGCATGCACTTTCTTTTTCCGCTTGCCATGCTGCTCTATGAACTCATCGCTCTGCAGCACTCCGCCGAACTTTCCGTGTTCCGCGCCATCATCGTGCTGGCCGTCATCATGATATTCCAGCCCGTGTGCATTGCCGTCGTACACAAGACCTCCAAATGGGAAGCCCTGAAGGAAGGCTTCAAGCTCACCATTTCCTCCATGGCCGCCGGCGCCAACAACATGGCCGGCGTAGCTCTCGCCACGGCCTCGGCTGGCATCATCGTGGGCTGCGTGTCCCTCGGTCTGGGACAGCAGATCACCTCCTTCGTGGAAGTGCTCTCCATGGGCAACATTTTCCTGCTGCTCATCATCACCGCCGCCGCAAGTCTGCTGCTCGGCATGGGCCTGCCCACCACGGCCAACTACATCATCATGGCCTCTCTGACCGCTCCCGTTCTCGTGGAACTGGCGTCCGGCTTTTCCATACACGGCATGCAGCTTGCCGTGCCTCTCATGGCCGCACACCTCTACTGCTTCTACTTCGGCATTCTGGCCGACGACACGCCGCCCGTGGGACTTGCCGCCTATGCCGGCGCCGCCATTGCCAATGCCTCGCCCATTTCCGTGGGCATACAGGGCTTCTTCTACGACATCCGCACCGCCCTGCTGCCTCTGGTCTTCATATTCAACCACGACATCATTCTGTGGAACATCAACAGCCTGCCCGAAGCCGTCATGATCTTCTGCATGACCTCACTCGGCATGGTATGCTTCTCCTCCATGGTGCAGGGATGGTTCATCACGAAAACCAGCATCATCGACAGGCTGCTTCTTCTCGGCGCCACGGTCATTCTCATGTATCCCGCACTGCTCACCGGATTCTTCCTGCCCAATGAACAGCGTCATCTCGGCTACGTGGCAGGTCTGGTGCTCATGGTACTCGTTTACGTGCGCCAGAAAGCCGGCATGAAGATTTCCGCATCCAGGGAGGCGACGGCATGAACAGAAGAAGAAAAGGCATCATCGCCAAGCGCTCCCTGCGTCCCGCAGTCGTCAGAAAAAGCATGGACGGCAACGTGCAGCAGGAGCTGCAGTGCGCTCATTGCAAGACCATTTTTCCCGACTATCTCGGCCGCTGTCCGGAATGCGGAAGCGATGAATGGACGGCTCTGGTGGAGGTAAACCCCTATGCCCGCGTTCCCATGGAAAGCATCATCAAAGGATGCGCCCATCTTCTCTGGATGCTCGGCATTCTGGGATTTTTCCTCTTCGTCTGGCAGATGGACGACCCCGATCCCGAAGTATGCATGCTCTACCTTTACGCAGGCATAGCCACGCTGGTGGTGTGCATACTCATTTCCACGGCCTTCTTCAGCCTGAGCGAGCTCATGCGCCGCGTGCTGCGCATACAGCGCCGTCTCAAGGTCTTCCATGAACACTACAACGAAACCCATCCCGTCAGGCATATCTGGAAAACGCACATTCCCAGATAACCGGATTCCGAAGCACAGGATGTTCCTGCTCCCGCCCTGCATGAGAAAACTTCTTCGCAGAGCGGGAGCTTTTTTCTTTTGTCCGCAGGAAGAAGGCGTGTCGGCAAAACGTTCCGGCACATTCGGAAGCGACGAGCGGCCGACATTCCGCCTCCCTTTTCCGAAAAACGCTTCGTGCCGACTTCTTTCAGACGAGCCCGAAACATTCCTCGTTGAAACGCAGCGGAGAAGAGCAAAGCATGCACTCAAACGACAACGCGCCCGGCCCGAACCCGCGCTCCGAAAAAACGATTCTTTTCCCTCCAACGAAAAACAGCAAGGGCGGCGGATTTCTCCGTCGCCCTTTTCGTCATTTCCGCGGCACGGAACGGGCCCGTGTCCGGCATCGGGGATCAGCCTACTTTTGCGGCAGATAGTCCCTCAGCGGCTTCGTGCCCGGCTTTGCGCTGAAAGTAATGGGAAGCTTGTCGGGGTTCAAAGAGGCCAGCATGACCGCTTCCGTAAAATTCATGGGCCTTTCGGGAGCAACGGTCATGGTGAATTCCCCGGGGTGATCGCACATCACAAGCATGGCAGAGCCGAACTCCCGCACGGGTCTTTCCTTCTCCTGCGTCATTTTCTGCAGAAGGCCCGAAATATCAGTCAGCACATTCTCAACCGTCGAGTCGTCCCACCGGGCCGCTATTTCCACGCTCATGGGCACAAGGCCGGAATCCCGGTACACCACGTTCATGCCCTTGATCCGCAGGTTGTTCATGAGTGCATCCAGATCGGACGGCGCGCCCCCGTACACTGCAGCGTCGAGAAGGCCACGAATGTCGCCGAGAAACGCCATGTCTCCTTCCAGAACGCCGAGCCCTTCCAGCTCATAGCGGGCCTTGCCGGAAAAGGCGTCCCTGCCCAGAAGACTGTCGCTGGTCGCATTCAGAGTCAGCCCCTCCGGAGCATAGCGGGAAAGTATGTCGTATTCCTCCATGGTATCCGGGAACTTCAGCTTGAGTCCGGAAAGATCCGTGACATACCTGCTTGCCCCTTCTTCCGTCACGGACAAGCGATAATCAAGGCTGTTCATCGCCATGGAGAAGACGGAAGGCTTCGCCCCCTCCTCAGCGGGGGTATCCTGAATGGCGAAGCTGCCGCCTTCCATGAATATGCGACCTACGGGCATTTTATCCTCATAGGCCTTGCGTATGAGGAGATCAAGATCGGTGACGAGCTTCTCGCCGACAGCGTCGAGCAAATCTTCCTCTTCGACGGCTTCCAGCCTTCTGCCCACCCGGATGAATTCGGCAAGAATCTCGGGGTCGGGCACAAGGATGTCCCGCAGCTCCAGCGTATCCAGCCCGCCGGAAAAATCCTTACCGGAAAAGCGCAGACCGAAAAAGCCCAGACTGACGGGAGAAACCTTTTCCTCCCCTCGGGGAGCGCGTATGCCTTCGACAAGCGCAATCTTCCCCACATTGACGTTTACGGGGACCATGTCGGAATCGGAAAGCTTCATGCTTATGCCGGAGGCTTCCATGCCGTCGATACGGCAACGGTACAGTTCCTCAAAGAAGGAAGCCTCGCCCATGTGATCCTTTCGCTGGCTGAGAAGCGTGCCGAGCCTCTGATACCAGCCTGTAAGCTGCACCTTTTCCACCTTCTGTTCCACAACGCTCGTCCGATCGAACGTCATCTTGTCGGCAATGCCCTCGGCGGTAATGGATTCGGCCACAACGGGAAGCGCATCGGGATTGTAGGGCTCGTCGGACCGGATGAAGACGTACTTGCGGTTGAAGCCCTTTACCTCCACTCTTTCAATGCTGCCCCTGCGCTCAAGTCCGGCGTCGGCAAACTCGTATTCCACCCCGTTCAGCGTAAGCGTGTTTTCAAGGAAGGAATACCGTATTTCCCGGGCTTTTGCGGGCACGGCGGCAAGAGCCTCGGCCACGGATTCCTCGGTACGGGTTTCAACGGTACGCATACCGAACCATCCGGCCACGCCGGCACAAACAAGAACGAACGCCCCGATCACATACTTCTTATTCATTTTTCATCCCCCGGCTGGATATAATCTTTCAGCGGTTTCGTGCCCGGCTTCGAGGTAAAGGTCACGGGCAACTCGTCGGGATCCACGGACGCAAGAGCAAGAGCCTCCGCGAAATTCATGGGCTGCTTCGGTGCAACGGTCATGGTGAACTCACCGGGCATGGAAAGCTGCTCCGAAAGCGCACGGCAGAGTTCCTGCACGGGGCTTTCGGGAGAATGTTCAAAGGCCTTCAGCACGGCAACGGAATTCTGAAGAAATTCTTCAGGATTTTTGAACTTCCACCGTGCCGCAAGTTCCATGCCCATGGGAACCAGACCGGAATCCCGGTAGATCAGGTTCAAACGTCCGAGGCGCAGATTCTCCATGAGACTTTCCAGCACGTCGTCCGAAACTCCCTCCATCGTGGCCTTCCGAAGGGCACGGATGTCGCCGCTCATATCAATATCGCCTTCGAGTACGCCGAGGCCTTCCAGTTCATAGCGGGCCTTTCCGGAAAGTTCCGTGTCTCCGGCAAGCGCGTCGCTGGTCATGTTCAGCGTGAGTCCGTCGGGCGCATAGCGGGAAATGATGGCGTTGCTTCCCATGAAGTCCGGGAGCTTGAAGTTCAATCCGGAAAGGGACGTAGTCGTCTTGAAGCTGCCTTTCTCCGTCATGGAAAGCGCATGGTTCAGACTCTTCAGAGAAACGCTCAGGGAAGCCCCCCCGGATTTGCCGCCTCCCGAGCTCTCCCACGTGGTGAAAACTCCGCCCTGCATCGCGGTTCTGGCCACCGGGACCCTGTCTTCATAGTTCTTCGCCATGAGCACAAGCATTCTGTCCGACAGCGCATCGACGACGCTTCCGGCCATCTCTCCCGGATCAGACGCATCTGCTTCTCTGTTCAGACGCAAAAACTCCGCCGTAACGGCAGGCTCGGGCAGGAGCACGTCCTCAAGATCCAGCTGCTGAAGAGCGCCGGCAAAATTCCCACCGGCAAAACGAACCCCTGAAATCCGCACACTCACGGGAGAGACATTCTCCATGCCGCGAGGCGCACGCACGCCCTTCGGAAGCTCAAATCCTGCCGCTTCAAGTCTCACCGGCTGCGTGTCGGGATCGGAAATGACCGCCGCTATGTTGCGAAGCTCCAGGCCGTCCAGACGGCAGCGGTAAAGCTCCTCAAAAAACGAAGCCTCGCCGTTGTGCTGACTGTGCTGATCCAGAAGCATTCCGAGTCGCTGATACCAGCCACGCAGCTTAGCCTCGCCGACTCTCTGCTCCACCCTCGTCTGCCCGACGTGCACGTTGTCCACAATGCCCGTAGCCGTGACGGACTCGGCCACAACGGGAAGGGCGTCGGGATCGTAGGCGGGCATGTTGGGCTTGACGAACATGCACTTGCGGTTGAAGCCCGTCACCTCCACGCTTTCTATGGTGCCCTTGTGCATGATCTTGTCGTCGGGGAGCTCGTATTCCACGCCCTTCAGACTGAGCGTGTTGTTGAGGAAGGAATACCTTATCTCCTGTGCCTGCGCGGGTACGGCGGAAAGCGCCGCGAACACGGCGTCTTCCGTGTAGCTTTCCAGAATGCGCAGCCCCATGTAGCCGGACAGACCGGCCCAGAAGACAAGACCGCCAACGATATATTTTTTGTTCATCAAAGCTCCTCGGCGTTAAGAACATGCCCTTTCTGCGCAAAGGCCGCGGACATGTGTGGAAAGTTTTCCGAACGGCGCTCAGTCAAGTCCGAACAGACTTTTTACGGCCTCTTCGCGGAAGCCGACCACGCTGCGGCCGTCCGGAACCACCAGAGTGGGGAAGGAACCGCGGGGGTTATGGGAACGGAGCGTCGTCATGATCTCCTTTCTGGCCGGATCGGCGAAATCATCCACATAAATGAGCCGGTGAGCAATGCCGTGCCGATCGAGAAAGTCCTTGAGCTTCACGCAGTGGCGGCACGTATGCAGCGTGTACATGACCGGCATTCCGCAGCTGCAGGGATCCACCCCGCAGCGATAAGTCTCTTCCATGCCTTCGGGAATGCCCGTAGCCGGAGAAGGATGAGCGTGCCTTGCCGACTTTTTGTTTCCCTTGCGGATGAACAAAAACAGCAGACATATGAGAATGAGCACAATCCAAAAGAGCGGCAATGAGCCTGAACCAGAAACAGCTTCCACAAAACGCTCCTGCAATCGACCCGGAAACGGATCGTCTGTCCGTGCTTCCGCAGCCCGGCGGAAAGACAAAAAGAGCCGGCACAAGACCGGCTCTCCGTCACTGACGGCTATTCAAAACGACTGACGCGGGTAATGACGACCATGTCCAGAGGCACGGCCTCATGTTCACCCTGGGGCTTGACCTTGAGTTTTGCAATCTTGTCCACCACGTCCATGCCGTCTTCCACGCGGCCGAACACGCAGTAGCCGTACCCTTCCGGAGTGTCGTCCTTATGGTCAAGCTCCTCGTTGTCCACCACATTGATGAAGAACTGCGCCGCGGCGGAATGAGGTTCCGACGTGCGGGCCATGGCCAGGGTGCCGCGCTTGTTGGAAAGACCGTTGCCGGCCTCGTTGACCACGGGTTCATGCGTGGGCTTCTCGTCCATGCGCACGCCGAGTCCTCCGCCCTGGATCATGAAATCCTTGATGACGCGGTGAAAAACGGTATTGTTGTAGAACTCCTCATCCACGTAGCGCAGAAAGTTGGCTACCGTGGCAGGAGCCTTGTCTTCAAAAAGTTCCAGCAGAATGTCGCCGGAGGAAGTTTCCATGAGGATAAGGGGATTGCTCATCATTGTCTCCACAAAGGTAATTTTTTCTTTTGTGACGCAAAAAAGGGGAAAAGGCAAGGCAAACGGCCGCGACTAAACGGGTCTTTCCATAAAGGCCCGCACCTCCTGTGCGCCGCCGCAGTAATGCAGCGCCTGCATGAGCCGTACGGTAAGCGTTTCCACGGTCTTGTCGCCTCCGGAAACGGCGCCAAGCCTCGCGGCAAGCACGCCTATGGGATAACGGGAAAGATCCACGCCGTCGAAAACGCACTGCGAGGCGCAAACAATGATCACGCCCATTTCCACGGCCCGCCGTATGGAAGGAAGAAAGCTGCCCCGGCTGTCGTTGGGTACCCCGCCGGCCCCGAAGCCTTCTATGATGATGCCCCGGTATCCGGCATCCACCATCATGTCAAGAAGAGAGGGCGACGTGCCGGGCACGAGCTTGAGCACGCATACCCGACGCTCAAGCCCCGTGAGAAGTTCCAGAGGACCGTCCGGCAGAGGACGACGCTCCTTCCACAGCACGCCTTCCGGAGTGATGCGGGCAAGAGGCGCGTTCACGCTTGCATAGGCGGCAAAGCTTTCCGTGTGCATCTTCTTGGCCCTGGCTCCGTCGATGACGGAACCGTGGAACGACACGAATACGCCGGGCACGCCCTCACAGGCCACGAAAAAGGCTTCCCGCAGATTGCGGGGGCCGTCGGAGCCCTCTGCCGTAAGAGGAAGCTGTGAGCCGGTAATGATGACCGGCTTCGGCAGATTTTTCAGCATCTGATGCAGCGCCGCCGCCGTGTAGGCCAGCGTGTCCGTGCCGTGCGTAATGACGAAGCCGTCGAACTCCGGGCACGCTTCGGCCACAGCCCGGGCCATGGAGGCCCAGTCCTCGGGCTGAAGATTGCTGCTGTCGAGATTCATGAGTTCACGCACCTCCACCTCGCAGGGGAGATCCGCTCCTTTCAGAAAACGAAGCATGGCTTCGCCGGAAAGACGCGGCACAAGCCCGTCCTCCGAAGGCTCACAGGCAATGGTTCCTCCCGTGGCCAGCATGAGAATTCTTTTCATCCCTTCTCCTCTTCCGCCAGCACAAGCTCGCTGGCTCCGTCCGTGGCTTCCCTGAGTTCCACGCGACACGGCTCTGCCATGTCTTCGGGAAGTTCCAGAACAAACAGCGCCCGAGTTCCGAAATTCTCTTCCACCACGCGGGCCTGAAAGCGGGGAAGCAACCTGTAGAAGCGATCGACGCGGGCATAGTCCACTTCCGCAAGAGCACGCACGAACACCTTCTTCTCCGTTACCGGCAAAAGCACGAGCGCCTGCTTCACGCCGTTCTGATACGCCCGGGTGAGGCCTCCCGTTCCGAGCTTTATGCCGCCGAAATATCGAGTGGTCACGGCCACGAGTTCCCCCACGCCTCCGTAAAGAAGCTGCGCAAGCATGGGTCTGCCCGCCGTGCCGTGAGGCTCGCCGTCGTCGCTCTGTCCCACCCTCGCCGTGTCGCCGGGCCTGCCTACGGCATAGGCCCAGCAGTTGTGCCTCGCGTCGGGAAACTCCCGGCGTATGCATTCCACGAAGGCAAGCGCCCTTTCCCTGCTGTCGGCACGGGCCAGAGTGGTGATGAACCGGCTGCGCTTTATCTCCTCTTCAAAGCGAATCCGGCAGTTTTCCTGCCCCGCGCGGCCCCAGAGAGCCTCGTCAAACAGAGGCAAATTGGGAACCATGTAGGATGATGCCATAAAAAACCTTTTAATCTCAATTAATTATAAAAAAAACACAAAAAAAATCCCGCTCACCGCAAAAAATCCTTTACAAAGCGGGAGCTCTGACATAAATAGGAATTGTTCCTGATAAGGAACGCCCCACACAAAGAAACTCAACGTCAACGTTTTTTCGCACAAGGAGTCCTTATGAGCAAGACCTATGAAAACCTGATGGAAGCTTTTGCCGGTGAATCCCAGGCCAACCGCAAGTATCTCGCCTTTGCCGCTCAGGCCGAAAAGGAAGGCTGCAAGCAGGCCGCCAAGCTGTTCCGTGCCGCTGCCGAAGCCGAAACCATCCATGCTCTTGCCCATTTCCGCAACGCCAAGGAAGTGAAGAGCACCGCCGAAAACATTCAGGCCGCCATTGCCGGTGAAACCCACGAATGCGTGAACATGTATCCCGGCATGATCCTCGACGCCAGAAACGAAGAGGAAATGGCCGTAGCCAAGTATCTCGACATGGTGTGCAAAGTGGAAGGCGTGCATGCCGAACTCTACAAGGATGTGGCCACCGACCCCGCCACCGATGCCGAAGACTACTACATCTGCCCCGTGTGCGGCTTCATCAGCAAGGGCAAGTTTGAAGGCAAGTGCCCCGTGTGCGGCGCTTCCGGCGACAAGTTCTACACCGTGAAGTAATTTCGCGCCTGACCGCAGGCTGCGGGCCTTTCAGGCCGCCGGAGATTCCGGCGGCCTTTTTTGCGCCTTAGTCCCCCTGCGCCATGGCAGAGTCCGTTTCGTCCGCGCAGCTTTTCTTCCTCTTTTGCCCTTTCCTGCTCCGGGCGTGTCCTTTTTCATTTACAAACGGACGGAGGAAGCATAACAATCATGCCTCACTCTTTTTCCGAGGCAGTCATGGATACCGACATTCTCATCATAGGAGCGGCCTGGTTCATAGGCGCGTTCATCAACGGACTCACCGGCATGGGCGGGGCGCTCATAGCCCTTCCGCTCATATCGCTTTTCGCGTCTTCCAAAGATGCCATCATCGTCAGCATGCTTTCCGGCTTCATGGTGGGCCTCATGAGCCTCATGCTCTACTGGCGCTACATCAACTTCAGGGACGTGCTCGGCTTCTGGCTGTCGGCCGTTCCCGGCATTCTGCTCGGCGTGTGGACTCTGAAAATCGTCAACATCGCCTGGCTGGAACTTTTTCTCTGCATTCTGCTTGTCATGCACATTACCGTGCAGCTCATTCAGGACTGGCTCGGCACGTGCATGGCTCCCCGCGCCGTCATGAAGTACGTTTGCGGATTCGGTGCGGGATTCTTCAGCGGCTCTCTGGGCGTCAACGGGCCGGTCATGGCCATATACGCGTCTCTCATGTGCATGGAAAAAAACAGAGCCAGAGGCTTTTTCACAAGCTCCATGATGGCCTCGTTCGTAAGTCTGACCGTTCTGCTCATCAACGGACTGGTGACGGAACACGTTCTGCGTACCGTGTCATGGGTGACTCCCTCCGCCGTCATCGGCTTTCTGTGCGCCTGGCCTCTGGCAAAACGCATCCGTCAGGGAACATTCCACAACGCGCTGCTCATTCTGCTCGGCGTGGCCGCCGTGTCCCTGTTCTTCCAGCTGCTGCCCTACTTCACCCGATAGCTTCGGAATTCCGCAGGCGCGCCTGCCCGTGAAGCGCGCCCTTCCGACTTCTGACCGGCAGCCTCTGCCCTGCGTCGCACCGAAGGTTTCTTTTCTCACGCTCCGGCGACATCATTCACCACCTCCCACATTTTTCTGAAAACGTCATGGTCAGCGATCTTTTCATCATCGGCGCGGCATGGTTCGTCGGAGCCTTCATCAACGGACTCACGGGCATGGGCGGCATGCTCATAGCCCTGCCGCTCATCACGCTTTTCGTCTCCTCCAAAACGGTCATACTCATAAGCTTCATTGCTTCCGTCATGGTCGGCCTCATGTCCCTTACCCTTTACTGGCGCTACATCAACGTGAAGGAAATTCTGGGATTCTGGCTGCCCGCGGTTCCCGGCATTCTGCTCGGCGTATGGACTCTGAAGATCGTGGACATGGAGGTGCTGGAGCTTCTGCTGTGCATCATCATCGTCATGCACATCATCGTGCAGCTTGTTCAGGACTGGCTCGGCACATGCATGGCTCCCCGCGCCGTCATGAAATACGTGTGCGGATTCTTTGCCGGATTTTTCGGCGGCTCCATAGGCATCAACGGGCCGGTCATGGCCATGTACGCCTCACTCATATGCATGGAGAAGAACAAGGCCAGAGGCTTCTTTACCAGTTCCACTCCGGCAACCATCGTCAGTCTCATCGTCATTGTGAGTCACGGACTTCTTACGGAAGAGGTCATTCAAAGCGCCTCCTTCGTGGCTCCCGCCGCAGCGGCAGGATTTCTGTGCGCCTGTCCGCTTGCAAGACGCATACGGCAGGAAACCTTCCACAGCGCGCTGCTCATTCTGCTCGGCGTGGCGGCCGCATCGCTGTTCATGCGCGTCGTGCCCTACCTTTCGAGCTGACGAAATTCCCGCCTCCGTTCGTCCGGGACGCCCTGTACCTTCGGCTTCTGGAAGCAAAACGGTTTTTCTTCCTTTCCTGAGTTAAAAACAGACGCGTCCGTCATGCCATTCGCATGACGGACGCGTCTGTTTTCCAAGCATGGCGGCTCCGCCCTCCGGCAGAGCGCCGACTCTTTTCCCGCAGCTAGTCCTTGCGGTAGTGGCAGCCCAGGCTCTGCTTGTTTCTCAGAGCGGCCTGCGTGATGAGGTATGCCGTCTGGCAGCCGTGGAAAAGATGCACCATGGACTGCGTAAGCGGCGTATGCTTGTAGAAGTCATGCAGATGACTGGACAAGTCACGCAGGTCGGCAAAGGCTCGGCGCAGTCTGCTTTCCGTGCGTATGATGCCGACGTAGTTCCACATGATGTGCCGTATGGTCGCCCAGTCCTGGGCAATGAGGGCGGGATCGTCGTTATGCTCGTTGCCCGGATGCTTCCAGTCGGCTATTTCGGAGAAGATGCGGGCATCGAAGTCTTCGGAGGAAATGCGACCGGAAATATCGTTGCCTGCGGAAATGCCCCACAAAAGCGCTTCCAGAAGCGAGGTGCTGGCAAGACGGTTTGCGCCGTGAATGCCCGTGCAGCTGCATTCGCCCACGGCATAAAGTCTGTTGAGCGTGGTTCTGCCCCGCAGATCCACCAGAATGCCGCCGCAGAAGTAATGGGCCACGGGCACAATGGGAAGGGGCTGCGTGCGCATGTCGATGCCTATTTTCCGGCAGCTCTCGAACACGGTGGGGAAACGACGGGTCACGTCGCATTCCAGCGTGGAGCAGTCGAGCAGCATGTGGTTTTCGCCCGTGGCCAGCATTTCGCTCACAATGGCCTGCGACACGATGTCGCGGGGTGCGAGGTCTCCGCGCGGATCATACCGGCTCACGAAACGCTCGCCGTGGCTGTTCACCACATGGGCGCCCTCACCGCGGAGAGCCTCGGTAAGCAGAGGAATCTGCTGGGCGTGATTGAAAAGTCCCGTAGGATGGAACTGCATGAACTCCATGTTGGCCAGACGCACGCCCGCACGATGCGCCATGCTTATGCCGGAACCCGTGGCCCAGGGATTGTTGGTGGAGTACAGATATACCTGTCCCACACCGCCCGTGGCCAGCACGGTATGTTCGGCAAGATGCAGCTCCACTTCCTGCGAGGCCTCGTTGAAGGCGTACACGCCGAGGCACTGATTGGTGAGCTGGTAGTGCCAGGCCGCGGAACGGGCATGATGCTCGGACGTCACGAGATCCACGGCGGAACGGCCGCCGAGAACGGTGATGTTCGGATGCTTTGCCACGGCCGCGTGAATGTGCTCGATGATGCTCCGGCCCGTATAGTCTGCGCAGTGCGCAATGCGGGGGACGGCATGACCGCCTTCCAGCGTCATGTCCCATTTGCCGGAAGCATTGCGGTCGAAGGGAACATGCAGCTTGTCGATGAGCATGGTCTGCACGGCCTCGCCGCCGTGTTCGGCAAGAAAGCGCACGGCCTCGTCGTAATTGTAATCATGACCGGCGACGAACATGTCGTGCTGAAGAGACTTCTGATCTTCCGGGTCGGTGGAAAACACTATGCCGCCCTGAGCCATGATGGAGTTGCCGCCGTCCAGTTCTTCCGTAGGCATGAGAAGATGAACGTCGAAACCCTTTTCGGCCATGGTGAGAGCGGCCGCGCACCCGGCAAGACCGGAACCGATGACAAGAACCTGGGAACGATAACGTAATGAATTCATATAGCGACGCCTGCACTGCGGCACACCCGCAGCAGCGAATGGATACGAGACGTATCCGTTTTCAAGGGTGATTTTTCCGGAAACGAAGGCCGAGCCTCACCCTCCGGCCGAGGAGTCGTCCCCCGGCAGAAAATCGCCCCTTTCATGCCCGGAACGCGGCGGAAGGCTCCGGCCCGCAACGCCGGAATTTCCGAAGAACTCCGCCGCAGCCGTCATCAAATCAACGGCAGTTTTCGAGCATGCGCACCAGTGACTCACAGGCGGGAGCTTTAAGGGCTTCGTCCACAAAAACTTCGCCCTTGCCTTCCTCCAGTCCTTCCAGGGTGGCCAGCAGTCTTTCGGCGGTCACCTTTTCCATGTCGGCGCAGGTGGCCTGCGCGAGAGGAATGATATTGATGCGTCCGGCATGCCTCTCCATGAGGCGGCGGACCAGATGAAATTCCGTGCCTATGCACAGGGTGTTCTCTTTTCCTTCGGCGGCGGCCTTTTCCACTTCCTTGATGAGATAGGCCGTGGAACCGGCTCCGTCGCAGCGCTCCACCACTTCGGGACTGCATTCGGGATGCACGAGCACGCGGCAGCCCGGGAAATGCGCGTGGAAGGAATCCACCATGTCGGGCTTCATGAGAACATCATGAATGGGGCAGCAGCCCGGCCAGAGCAGGAGCCTAGCCTCGAGAACTTGTGCGCTGTCCAGATTGTCGTGCACGAGATCGATCTGCACCTGCTTTTCCTCGGGAATGCCGAGCGTGCGCGCCGTATTGCGGCCGAGATTGCGGTCGGGCAGAAAGAGCACGCTCTCGCCGCGGGCAAGGGCCCATTCCAGCATGACCCTGGCGTTGGAGGAAGTGCATACGGCGCCGCCGAAGCGGCCCACCACGGCCTTGACCGCCAGCGAGGAGTTCACATAGGCGAGCGGCACGACCTTCCGGCCGGAAGCGGTCAGCCTTTCCAGAACGCGCTGCACGTCTTCTGCGCGGGCCATGCGGGCCATGGCGCAGTCCGCCTCGTGATCGGGCAGGAACACACGCTGACCGGGACGGGCCAGAAGACAGGCGGATTCCGCCATGAAATACACGCCGCAGAACACGATGTTGCGGGCCTCTATGTCGGGAATGCGGCGGGCGAGTTCCAGGGAGTCGCCCACGATGTCCACATGGCGGATGATGTCGTCGGACTGATAATGGTGTCCGAGAATGACGAGATCGCCTCCGAAGCGCTTTCTGAGCTCCTCGATGCGCGCCTCCGTCGAGCCGGACACATATGCCTTGTTATCCATAAGCAAACCTCTGACCTTTTCCAGAGCCTTCCGCTCCGGCAGAATGCAGATTTAACCGCGCTCCATCTTCATGCTGAAGTCGGCGGAAGGCGCGGAATGCGTGATGCGCCCCACGGAAATGAAATCGGCCGGACGAATGCGGCTTGCAAGCGCAAGTTCCCGAATGGTCTCGAGCGTCACGCCGCCGCTTATTTCGGCCTCTATGTCGCGGGGAATCAGGGGAAGGACCTCGGCAAGCTGCTTCGGTCCCATATTGTCGAGCATGATGCGCGCGGGACGGCAGGCCGCGGCTTCGCGCACCTCGGCCGCGTTGCGGCACTCCACCTCGATGGGAGGACAGGGCTGATAGCGGCTGCGCAGCGCCTCCACGGCCTTCGTGATGGAGCCGGCCGCATCAATGTGATTGTCCTTTATCATCAGCATGTCCGCAAGGTTCATGCGATGGTTGAAGCCGCCCGCCACCCGAACGGCATATTTTTCCAGATAGCGGTGACCGGGCAGGGTCTTGCGCGTGTCGAGCAGACGAACGCCGGTGCCGTCCAGCCGCTCCACATAGGCCCGTGTAAGATTGGCCACGCCGGAAAGATGCGTCATGAGATTGAGAATGACGCGCTCGGCCTTGAGCAGCTGAATGGTGTGCCCGTGCAGACGGGCCACCACGGTGCCCTTTTCCACAAGACTGCCTTCCTCCACCTCGGCCTTCCAGGAGCCGGGATCCATGCCGATGACGGAAAGCACCAGACTTATGAGCGGCAGTCCCACGACAAGCGTGCGCTCCTTGGCCACGATGTAGGACCTTGCCTCTTCCTGCGGAGGAAAAATGCCGAGACTCGTCAGATCGGGACCGTCTTCTTCCAGCGCCAGACATATGAGTCTTACGGCAAAGTCGCAGGCCGTGCCGGAAAACACCGCCGCGGTGTCCGCAGGAATGACGAAGGGAGGATCTGCATGAAGTTCGGGAAAGCTCTGCCCGGTCATATTGGAGCTTGCTCCTGCGGCCTGAGCGTGATATTCAATATCGTCTTTGGACATGTCTGCCTCTTTACTTCTTCCGTTGCGGGACTGGTTCCCTGCACAGATATTTTTTACATAATGGAGCGAAGTAACAGGCTAGGCGACCTCTCTCGATTCGTCAAGAGTGTTTGGGGAGAATACAGGATATGAGTAAAAAAACACAATCACAAGCGGAAATCGAACTTACCTCCCCCATCACCACCACATCCGCCGCCCCTTCGAGCGTCAACGCAAAAGAAAACGACGCCCCCGTTGCGGAAGGTGCCTCCCCTTCTTCCGTTCCGCAGAAGGAGAGTTCCGTAAAATCTGCTGAAAAAACGACGGATTCCATCCATTCACAGAAGCGGCAGGCGGAAGAGGTCAGCGAAAAAAAGACGCCCGAAGACTCCTCTTCCTCTCCGGAAGGGCCGGACGACGTCGCCGCACAGGCAGGCGTCGCTTCCTCCCCGGAGGGAAAAAAGACGGAGAAAAAAAGGGAAGAAGAGGAAGATCTGTCCCTGTATGAAACAAGCGCGAAGGAAGCCGGTCTTGCGCTCTGCGGAAGCGACATAAACAGCGAAGATTTCGTGCATCCCGCCGACCGCGCCGAGCATCTCGAACAGCTGCCCCTCAACAAACAGCTGTGCGTGCTCACGCACCTGCCCACCGAGGAAGCCGCCGAAGCTCTTGCGGAACTCGATGAGGAAGTGGCCGGCGACGTTCTTGAAAACATGGATGCCGACGATGCCGCCCGACTCATCGCGGAAATGGATCCCGACGACGCCGTGGACATTCTCGATGAGGTGGAAGAGGGGCACCGCGACATTCTGCTGAGCAATCTGCCCGCCGACGACGCCGAAGAGCTGCGCATGCTGCTCAGCTTCGACCCCGATACCGCCGCGGGCGTGATGAACACGGACATCATCATGGTCTCCTCAAGTTCCACGGTGGACGAGGCCATCATGCTCATCCGCAGCGAGCTCGAAGAAAAGGAAATGCCCTACTACGTGTATGTGGTGGACAGTCAGGAAACGCTGGAAGGCGTCATTTCCCTGCGCGACCTCATGCTGGCGCGCCCGGGCACGCTGCTGGCCGGCATGGTCAACAAGCAGGACGTCATTTCCGTGCAGTACGATACCGACAAGGCGGAAGTGGCCCGTCTGCTCGGCCACTACAACTTCCTGTGTCTGCCCGTGGTGGACAGAGAAGAGCACCTCATGGGCGTGGTCACGCACGACGACGTTCTCGATATCATTCAGGATGAGGCAAGTTCGGACATGCTGGGCATGGTGGGCGCCGGTCAGGATGAAAACGTGGACACGCCGTGGACGCGTTCGGTGCGCATTCGTCTGCCGTGGCTCGTCATAAACATGTGCACGTCCTCGCTGTCGGCCTTCATCGTTTCCATGTTCGAGGGGTCCATCGCGCAGATGGCCCTGCTTGCCGTTCTCATGCCCATGGTGGCCAATCAGGCGGGCAACACCGGTCAGCAGGCCCTTGCCGTCATGATCCGCCAGCTCGCCACGGAAAGTTTCGATGCCAGGCGTTCGTGGGGCGCGGTGTTCCGCGAGAGCAAGATAGGTCTCGGCACCGGCATATTCATGGCGCTGCTGGCCTATATCGGCGTCATGTTTCTGAGCCACAACAGCATGCTTGCCACGGTCATGGGCGTGGCCCTGCTGCTCGACATGCTGCTCGGAGCCATGGCCGGAGGCGCCATTCCGCTCGTGCTCCGCGCCCTCGGCAGAGACCCGGCCCAGGCTTCCAGCATTTTTCTCACGGCCCTCACCGACTCCGGCGGATTTTTCATCTTCCTCGGCCTGGCCACCACCTTCCTTTTATAGCCCCGGAAGCAGCCAAAAGGCCCGGCTGTTCCGGACGCCCGGCAGCTCTTGAACCGACCACGCCGCCTGGCTTGGCCGCGGAATGCGTTCCGTCTGCCTGCGCTCATCGGCCGGATTCCCGACGTCGCCAGAACCCGCGCGCGTTGTAAGGATGACCGCCCGCTGCAAACGAAAGATTCCCTGAGCGTCTGATACGCCTTTAACAGGCTGAAAATTCATCCATCAGCACTCTGTCGCCGCCAAGAGGAAACATCGACCGTCCACCGCAGGCGGACGCAGCCGCACAGGCCTGCCCCCGCCTCAGCTTCCCGCTCTTTGCGCCGTTCCCCTCTGCCCTGCCCGGCTGCCGTCTCTTCGTTCTGCTTCCGCACGTTCCCGCCGCACGGTGAGTCCGAAAGGCGAATCACGCAGGCCGGGGAACATTATCCTCCCAGGCGTGGCGCAGAGGCAGAGCCCATCCGTTCCCCGTCCTTCCCTTCTCCTTCCAGCTCGCGCAGATGCGCACGCACCATGTCGAGATACGCAGGAAAGGCCACGCGCACGGGCTCTGAAAGCTCCGTGCTCCACTCGTCGCAGCGCAGCGGCTCCAGACCGGCGACATGAAGAACAGGCTCCTTTCCCCTGAGTGCGGCCAGTTCCAGAGCTTCCAGCAGATCGCCGTCATGCAGGGTCATGCGTCTTTCCCGCATGCGGGCAAAACGTTCCTTCGACAGCCAGTACGGCGTTCCGGGAACTCCTCCTCCGGCCACGGCGTCCAGAGCTACGACATGGTCGTACCCTTCCAGAGCGAAAAAACAGTCGGAAAGCGACGTTCCGAGTTCCAGAAAATCCACGCCCTCAAATTTCTCTTCCGCAAGACGCCTGAGCGCGTACACGCCCATGCCGTCGTCTCCCCTCAGAATATTTCCCACGCCGAGCACCAGAATGGACATGCGCGCTCCTTTTTGCGCGCATGATGCGCCGCTGTGCGGCAAAAAACCATGATAAAGGCATGACGCTCCGCCGAACGAACACGCCGGAAAGAGCAGAAAGCCTTCCCGAAGAAAAAACTCTCCGTCACGCGGGAACTTTGGCCGCAGCCCTGCAATCTCCTTTCGACACGCATTCTTTCGCGGCCATTTCCGCTCCGGAGCTTCTCCGGCCTTCCCCCGGGTCGGCGTTTCCGCAAAAAGCCTTTGCAGCAGAAACCTTTTCCTTCTCGCCTTTCTGAAAGACGTTGCCGCAATCGCCGCCCGTCCGGAACCTGTCAGACGTCCGGCAGAACAGGAGACCGCACGGCACAGGAAAGACAACGCCGTTCTCCCGCCCTCGCCAAAGCTTTCCCCCTCTGCGCCGACTGTTCAGAAGGCGGTGCCCGCCCGGCGACGCCTGGGCCCGTTTTTACTTCACGGCACAAAACGCGCACAAGGCATTTTCGCCATGCAAAACGATTTCCGTTGTCAGCAAAACGAATTTCGGTTCAGACCTGCGGAACATCCCGGGCTTCAGAAATACGAAAGCCGCCGCGTCTCCCCACTCCGTGGAAACGCGACGGCCCTTCATGCCGCAAGGGCGGCTCCTTTCGGAACCGCCCTCAAACATATCGCAGACGCCTAAGCAGCAGCTGTGCCCCATGCGCTCTGCTAGTAAAAGAAGCTCTCCCCCTCGCGCGTAATTTCAATATCCTGCGTTATGGGATCGATGATGCGGCAGTAGCCGTAGTTCAACCATTCATCCAGCGTGTTCAAAAGCTCCTCGCGCAAAAAGCCCTCATGCACGGACTGCTCGAGAATTCTCGGAAAAAATCCCGGCGGCAAAGGCCGGGGCGCGGAATGCACGGCCTTTTTCAGCCAGTCTCGTGTTTCCTGCGGCGTGGCTGGAGCTCGTTTTTTGCGGGGCATGACTATTTATCGCCCTCATCAAGCCACTTCGTGATGTTCTCAAGCTGACGGGCCACGGACTTCGGCCCCGTACCGCCGGGAACGTTGCGGCGGGCCACGGCGGTGTCGTAGTCGAGCGCGGCGTACACGTCCTCGTCGATGAGGTCGCTCAGGGAACGAAGCTGCTCAAGAGAAAGATTCTCAAGACCGATGCCGAGCTCTTCGGCCATGGCCACGGCGCGGCCGGACACATGATGCGCTTCACGGAAAGGCATGCCCTTGGTGACAAGGTAGTCGGCCAGTTCGGTAGCGTTCAAAAAGCCTGCGGCAAGGGCCTTGCGCATGCGCTCGGGATGGAAGGTGATGCCTTCCAGCATGTCAGCCATGAGCGAAAGAGAATGGCGCACGGTCTTGTCGGTGTCGATGAAGGGAATCTTGTCTTCCTGAAGATCGCGGTTGTAGGTAAGCGGAATGCCCTTCATGATGGTCATGAGATTGAAGAGATTCCCGTAAACGCGGCCGGTCTTGCCGCGCATGATTTCGGCCACGTCGGGATTCTTCTTCTGCGGCATGATGGAAGAGCCGGTGGAATGCTTGTCGGAAAGCGTGATGTAGCCGAAAAGCGGATTGGCCCACCAGATGATCTCCTCGCAGAAACGGGAAAGGTGCGCCATGCAGGTGCTCCCGCAGAACAGGGCCTCAAGCGCGAAGTCCCGATCGGCCACGGCGTCCATGCTGTTGTCGAAAATGCCGTACATGCCGAGTTCTTCCGCCACCATGCCGGGGTTCAGGGGATAGGTGGTTCCGGCAAGCGCGGCGGCACCGAGAGGACTCACGCGCACGCGGCGCTCGCAATCGGCCATGCGCTCCACGTCGCGCTTGAGCATCCAGGCATAGGCCAGCAGATGATGGGCCAGGCTCACGGGCTGGGCGGGCTGCATATGGGTGCATCCGGGCAGCAGCACGGAACGGTTCTCTTCGGCACGGCGGACGAACATGCGGATGAGCGCCCGCGCGAGATGCATCCATTCGCGCATGCGGTCGGACACGAAAAGACGAAAATCGAGGCACACCTGATCGTTGCGGCTGCGGCCGGTGTGCAGCTTCTTGCCCACTTCGCCCACGATCTCGGTAAGGCGGGTCTCGATGTTCATATGAACATCTTCGAGTTCCTGCTTCCAGGGGAAGGAGCCCGCCTCAATTTCACGTTTCACCTGTTCAAGGCCTTCAATGAGCTGGGCGGCCTCCTCGCGGGTGATGACGCCCTGCTCGCCGAGCATGCGGGCATGGGCTTTGGAACCGGCAATATCCTGCGCATACAGAGCGCTGTCGAAAGAAATGGATTCCGTATAGGCTTCCACGGCAAGGCTGGTGCTTTCTTTGAAGCGGCCGCCCCAAGGCTTGTCGGACATGGTAACTCCAGAATGTTTAAGGCCCGCTCGGAGCGGAACAAAAAAGCCCTGCCGCAAGGCGGCGGGGAAAGAAGAAAGGCAAAAGGCGCCTTTGCCGCAAACGAAAAAGGGAAACGGTCGAAACAGGGCGGAACCGAACGGCCGCGCCGGAAACGTCCCCTTCCCTTTCGGAAAACAGGCCGGAGGAATTCCCCCGGCCTGCGTGTCGAACTACTTCAGAAAGCGGCTCACGCGGTCGGCATAGCCGCGGATGCGCAGGCTCTGCAGACGGATGAATCCGGCGGCGTCCTTGTGATCGTAGGTGGCGCACTCTTCGAAGGTGGCGAGGTCCTGGCAGTACAGGCTGTGGGGAGAATAACGACCCACGGGCCAGGCATTGCCCTTGTAGAGCTTGAGGCGCACTTCGCCGGTCACGCCGCGCTGCATCTGGTCGATGAGGGCCTGCATGGCCTCGCGTTCGGGCGAGAACCAGAAGCCGTTGTACACGGCTGCGGCGTAACGGGGAATGATGGTTTCGCGGGTGGCGAGGGCCTCACGGTCGAGGCAGATGCCTTCGAGGTCCTGATGCGCAATGTGCAGCACGGTGCCGCCGGGGGTTTCATACACGCCGCGGCTCTTCATGCCCACAAAGCGGTTTTCCACCATGTCGAGACGGCCGATGCCGTGCTTGCCCGCAATCTTGTTCAGCGTCATGACCATTTCGCGGGGGGTGAGGCGTTCGCCGTTCAGGGTGACGGCGTCGCCCTTCTCAAAGCCGATGGTGATGTATTCCGGTTCGTTGGGAGCCTGTTCCACGGGCACGGCCATCACATAGCTGTTCGGGCCGGGTTCTTCCCACGGATCTTCAAGTTCGCTGCCTTCAAAGGAGCAGTGCAGCATGTTGCGGTCCATGCTGTAGTGCTTGTTGGAGGAATTGACCGGAATGCCGTGCTTTTCGGCAAAGGCGGTAAGAGCGGTACGGCTCATGAGGTCCCATTCGCGCCAGGGGGCGATCACCTGAATGTCGGGAGCGAGGGCGTTGATGGACAGCTCGAAGCGCACCTGATCGTTGCCCTTGCCGGTAGCGCCGTGAGCGATGGCGCCGGCGCCCTCCTTGCGGGCGATTTCCACGAGACGCTTGGAAATGAGCGGACGGGCAATGGAGGTACCCATGAGGTAGCGGCCTTCATAGGTGGCGCCGGAACGAAGCATGGGATAAATGTAGTCGCTTGCGAACTCGTCGCGCAGGTCTTCTATGTAGGCCTTGGTGGCGCCGGTCTTGAGGGCCTTGGGTTCCACGCCGTCAAGGTCGTCCTCCTGACCGAGATCGGCGGTGACGGTAATGACTTCATAGCCGCGCTCGACGATGAGCCACTTGAGGATGACGGAGGTATCGAGACCGCCGGAGTACGCAAGGATAACTTTGTTGTTCTTAGCCATGACAAGACCTCACGGGCGCACGCGCCCATGTTTGACTGTTACTCCCTCCGGAACGCAGCATTTCCGCTGAAGGCTCCGGCCATGCACGGCATGGAGGGACGTTCGCCCGTCCTGCGGGAAAAGTTCGAAAAAGGCTCGCGCCGAAAGCGGGCCGACGCGGGAGAAACTTTCTTGTAGAAAGATTATCCCTCTTTGTAAAGTCCCGAACCGCGCGGCCCGGGCTCTTCCGCACAGAGAAGAGGCCGCCCCTTTCCGCCGACGGAAGGGAACGGCCCGACAAAAGTGCAAAAAAGCGTTCTGCGCGCGGACTATTTCAGCACGCCGACTTCCCTGTAGTACTTCGCCGCACCGGGATGAAGCGGAATGCCGGCAAGATCGGTGACGGCGCCTTCAAGAGAGATGTCCTTCATGACGGCGTGAGACTTCTTCACCAGATCCTGATTTTCCCAGAAGCACCTGGTGAGATCATACACCACGTCTTCGGGCAGGGAGGCGTTGGTAATGAGAATCATCTTCACGGCCGTGGTCTGCACGGGCTTGTCCTGATCGGGATAGGTTCCGGCGGGAATCTGGAACTTGGCGTACCAGGGGTAGTTCTTGCTGAGCTTGTCGAAGGTGGCGTCGTCGATGTTCACGAGGCGGCCGTCGGCGGTGGCGCACATTTCGGACACGCCGGCGTTGGGCAGACCGGCCATGATCCAGGTACCGTCGAGCTGCTTGTTGCGCATGAGGTCACCGGCTTCGGCGGGGCCCACGTACTGGGGCTTGATGTCGCCCGGATACTTGAGACCGGCGGCGGCAAAATGCACCTGCGTTTCGCCGATGGTGGTGCCGCCGGCCACGCCGGGAGCGAACACCTTGCCCTTGAAGTCCTGAAGGGTGTTCACGTTGCTGTCGGCGCGGGCGATGACCTGGTTGGGATTCTAGTAGAGACCGGCAATGATGCGCACGTCGGGATAGGCGTGCCCCTTGAACATGTCGAGGCCCTTCATGGCCTGATAGGTGATGCTGGTAATGGCGAAGGACACCTGCGCATCCTTTCTGCTGAGCAGCTGAAGGTTCTGCACGCCGCCCTTGGAGGACTGCACGCTGGCCTTCACATAGGGGAGCCTGGTGCTCCAGAGATTGCCGAGGGCCGCGCCTATGGGATACAGCGTGCTCGTCGTGGCCGCGGTGGGAATGCTGATGGTCACGGGCGCATGGTCGGCGGCCTTTGCCTCAATGCCGCCGAAGAGCATGGACACGGCCGCCATCATGGAAAGAAGGACCTTACCGTACATAAGTTACTCCTGAACCTGTTGAAAGTTGTCCCTTCCCCGCAAGGAGGAAGGATGAAATCCTGAAGATCAGTCCGCCCCTGCCGGGGAAGCTTCCGCCCCGCGCCTCTTGGAAGAGGAGCGGCGGTTGAGGGCCGTTGCCGCAAGAATGACGGCAATGCCCATGGCGTCGGTGGAAAGCCCGGGATCGATGGTGAGCACCGCTCCGGCCACGAACATGAGACTCTGCACGATGGTGCACGGCCCGAACAGCCAGCGCTCAAGCCCCACGGCCAGAGCGCACACGCCGAAGCTTGCCGTAATGAACGCCCACACCGTGGCCAGTCCCGGATTGGAGGAACTGTAAAGCAGAAGCGGATTATTGAGGAAGAAGAACGGAAGAATGAACCCCGTGAGTCCCAGCCTTACGGCAATGAGTGACGTTCTGGTCTCATTGGAGTTGGCAATGCCTGCGGCCACATAGGAAGACATGGCGACCGGCGGCGTAATGTTGGAGAGGCAGGCGTAGAACAGGCAGAACATGTGGGCGGACATGGGTTCCACGCCGACGCCGGTAAGCACGGGCACGGCCACGGCCGCCACAATGACGTAGGCCGCCACGCCGGGCACGCCCATGCCGAGAATGGTGCTCATGATCATGACGAACACGCCGCCGAGATAAAGCTGTCCTTCGCCCACGTACTTGAGCACCTGGAAGCCGAAGGTGAGTCCGAGTCCGGTAAGGGACACGGAACCTATGATGATACCTATGATGACGCAGGAAACGCCCACGCCCACGGCGCCTTTCGCGCCCTCCTCAAGAGCCTGAAGAATGCGCTTCGGCCCCATGCGGGTGTCTCTGGAGAGCCACGAGGCGGCAACCGTGGCGAAAATGGCCATGGCGGCGGCAAAAAGCGGGGTGTAGCCCATAAACATGATGACCATGAGCACCACAAGGGGAATGATGAGATGACCGCGCTTTCTGATGACCTGCACGGCATCGGGAATATACTCTTTGGAAAGTCCCTTGAGCCCCAGCTTTCTGGCCTCGAAATGCACGGCCATGATGAGAGCGAGATAATAAAGGAACGCGGGAATGGCCGCCGCCAGCATGACCTTGGTATAGCTCACGCCGAGGAACTCGGCCATGATGAAGCCCACCGCGCCCATGATGGGCGGAGCGAACTGACCGCCCGTGCTGGCCACGGCTTCCACGGCTCCGGCGAACTCGGCCTTGTAGCCGGTCTTCTTCATGAGGGGAATGGTGATGGCGCCCGTAGTGGCCACATTGGCCAGAGCGCTGCCGTTGATCATGCCCATGAGGGCGCTTGCAATGACGGACACCTTGGCGGGGCCGCCCGCGGTGCGCCCCACGAGCGTGAGCGCAAGGTCGTTGATGAACTCGCTGAAGCCGCTGATGCGCAGAAACGCGCCGAACAGCACGAAAAGAAACACATAGGTCGCCGAAACGCCCACGCCCACGCCGAGAAGGCCCTGACTGCCCCAGAACATGTGATCCATCACGCGGGTCAGCGAGAAGCCCACGTGACCGAAGGCTCCGGGCAGATACCTGCCGAGGAAGGTGTAGGCCAGAAAAACCAGCGCAAGAGCCGCAAGATTGGGCACCACGCGACGCGCGCATTCAAAGGACACAAGAATGCCTATGCCGGCCACCACGTAGTCCTGAGTGGTAAACCAGCCGCCGCTCATGGCAATGGCGTCGTAGTGCACAATGAGATAGCCGAAGGCGTACACACCTGCACACACGCACACGAGATCCCACAGCGTGGGCAGAGCCCGAACTCTCTTCTCGCGGCGAAACGCCGGATACATGAGAGAAGCAAGCACAAGCAGAAAAATGATGTGAAACGAGCGCAGTTTCATGGCGTCCATGGTGGCGAACACGGACGCGTACAGCTGGAACAGAGAAAACACCACGCAGATGACGGCCACAACTCCGGCGAACACGCCGCGAAACTGCCTTGTTCTCGATTCGCTGTCCTTTTCCTCCACCAGAGCCTGTGCTCTGGCCTGCTCTTCCGCGCTGGCGACGACATCTCCCGATTCCGTCGTCACCACGGCACCTTTTGATTCGTATTATTATCCATCGAAACCACCTGGAAAAGAATTGCGGCGCACACTTCCTTTAAAAGAAGGAATGCCGCCCTTTCGTTGTCTAACGACCGCAAGGGCGCGCTGTCAAGACAGCGCGCCCGAAAACGACGGCTCAGCGGACGGAACGGGCCTGTCCGCACTCATCAACGAGATAGAGAACATTGCGGTACGGCAGTCCGCCGTGCAGGGTAAGCCCCACCTCGCAGGTGCGCGAAGTGCTGAAGGCGGCCTCACAACCGGCCACCTGTTCCCGCAGTCCGGCAAGCGCGGCTGCGTTGAGTTCGGGACGGGCAAATCCCTTGTCCCCGGAAAAGCCGCAGCAGAAAATGCCCTCGGGCAGCACCACCTCACGGGCACACAGTCTCGCCACGGCAAGAAGGGAATCCACAAGGCCCATGCTCCGTGTGGAACATGTGGCATGCACGGCTATGCGACCGTATTTTTTATGGAACTCCAGCCTGTCGGCAAGAAAGCGCAGCGTGAATTCCACAGGCTCGTACAGGGCAAGAGAAGCATCGAGCGTTTTCTTCATTCTGGCAAGGCACGGGCTGGTATCGCACATGACCGGCCAGCGGCCGTTTTCCGAGGCCTCCAGAAGAGCCTTGTTCAGAGCGGCGGCGCACTCGTCTGCCTGTTCCTTCATGCCCTTGGTTTCAAAGGCCTTGCCGCAGCAGAGCTTTTCCACATGGCGGGGAATGACGGCCTCGTAGCCCGCCTTTTCCAGAAGGCGCAGTGCCGTATCCATGAGGGGTTCCACGCTTCGGCCGGAATCTCCGGCATAGCCCATGCTCCGCACGGCGCAGGAGGGGAAATACACCACTTTTTCCGCGCGCCTTGTCTTTGGAGCGGGCACGCACGAAGAGCCCCTGAGACCGACTTCCACCAGATCGGGCAACGTCATGCCCATGAGCTTTTTCGTGACGAGTCCGGTCTTCACCGCCAGTTCGTGACCAAGAATTCTGTGTGTCGTGTACGCCGCATCCAGTCCGAGAGACAGGGTGCGGGACACGGACGCGACGTGCCCGGCCACGAACGAGGCGGCCTTTTTTTCCCTGCTCGTGAGATTGTCGTGCCTGAGGCGGCGCATGAAGCCGGCCACGTCTATGCCGAGCGGACAGCGGGTGGAGCAAAGACCGTCCGCAGCGCAGAGATCAAGACCGTCGGACAGGAAAAAAGCCTTCCATTCCGCGGCACTGTCCGTCTTGCCCGCCTGTTCCAGCGCGGCCACGGCGCGCAGGGCGTAAATGCGCTGTCTCGGACTGAAGCCCCTGCGCGCCGAAGGACACACGGACTCGCAGAAACCGCAGTCCACGCAGAGGTCTATGCCCTGCCCCACGGCTCCCACGAACTTGAGGCCTTCCAGATGGCAGCGTGCGCCGTCGTTCATGAGGCAGCCCCGGTTCAGAACATCCGCAGGATCGAGAAGCCTTTTCACGTCGCGCATCATGCCGTAAAGCTCCTCGCCCCACTCTCTGCGCACGAAGGAGGCAACGGCACGACCGGTGCCGTGTTCGGCCTTGAGCGAACCGTTCAGGGAAAGGATGAGTTCGGCCGCACGCTCGATGAACACGCCGAGCCGCTCCACTTCCGAGGCTTCGGAAAGGCGAAGGGGCACGGTGCAGTGAAGGTTGCCGTGCAGGGCATGCCCGTTCACGCCGCAGCGTTCGAAGCCGAGATCCTGAAGAATGCTCACGAGGCCGTGACTGGCCTGAGGCAGATGTTCAAGAGGCACGCAGTAATCCTCGACGTACGCGTATTCCGAAGGCAGACGCGTGCCCGCCATGGCCGGAAAAAGGGCGCGGCGTATGTTCCAGAGCCTTTCGCACTCTTCATGGGAAGTCACAAAGCCGAGTCTGGCGCGGGGACGATGCGCTTCAAGCCGTTCTTCCAGTTCCGCCATGTCGGCGGCAAGGGAGGCTTCGTCAGCAGCCCTTGTTTCCACGAGCAGGGCGCAGTCGTCGGAACTCTCGCCGCCGGGCCGGAACTCGCGGGGAAATCCCGGAAGTTCCGCCAGACCGCGAAGGGAAATGTCATCCAGAAACTCTCCGGCATAAAGGCCGCGGCAGGCGCGAATGTCGAGCACCGCGGCCATGGCGTCGTCCATGGAGGAAAAAAGCATCATGGCCGTGCCGCGGAAGGGAAGCGCGGGTACGGTCCGCAGCGTGACGGAGTAAATGAAGCCCAGCGTGCCTTCCGATCCCACGAGAAGATGCGCGAGTATGTCGAGCGGGTCCTCGAAATCCGTGAACGCATTCAGCGAATACCCGCAGGTATTGCGTATTTTGAACTTGCGCCGCACCTTTTCCGCGTTTTCGGGAGAAGACAGAAGCTTTGTTCTCAGGGAAGAAAGACCTTCCAGAAGTTCGGCGTGGGAACTGCGGAACTGCGCAACGCTTTTCGGATCGGAAGTATCCACGCGCGTGCCGTCGGCAAGAACGAACTCCATGGCTTCCAGGGAATGCCAGATATTGTTCGCCACGGTACAGCCGAGTCCGGCGGCATTGTTGGCCGCCATGCCGCCTATGGTGGCGGAGGCTATGGAGGAAGGATCGGAGGAGATGAAGCGGCCGTAGGGAGCGAGGGCGGCGTTGATTTCTCCGCCCGTCACGCCGCAGCGGGCGCAAACGCGACGTCCGCCGTCAAGAATTTCTATGTTGCGCCACGCGGGGCCGCGAAAGCGCACCGCAACGTTTTCGGCCACGCTCTGGCCGCTGAGGGACGTTCCGGAGCCCCGGAACGTAAGGGAAACGCCGCAGGAGACGGCGCAGGCAAGAAGCCGTTCAAGCTCCTCGAAGGTAGTGACGTCGACAACGGCAAACGCGCGGGGTTCAAAGGGACCGGCATCGACGGAAAAAATCTTTGCCGCCGCCCCGGTATGCGTCTGCGACCAGGGCAGGAACTCCCGCACCTGATTCAAGAAAACCTGGCTCTGCATGGAAACCTCTTGTTCAACTTTCCTTTGTCGGAAAGACACGCCCGAAGGCGATCCTCAGCCATGAGCCGCCGACCGGGCGCATCCGTAAAAAGAAAGCGTCGCAAAGCTCCGGCCCCGCGGCCGCGCCCGCATCTTCCGGACATGCCGAAAGAGCGTTCGTCCTTTTTCTCATCCGCCATCTTCACGCCCTGCGCCGGAACTCCCGGAAAAAGACCGCATACGGCACGGAACCCTGCGCGCATTCCTCCGCACCGAAACGGACGGAAAACGTCGTTGCTGCGCAACAGGACGGATGAACGAAGAGCAGACGATACAAAAAAGCCCCCTGCATGACATGCAAGGGGCCGTTCTGCCACTGGTAGGTCACCGGAGACTCGAACTCCGAACCAATTGATTAAGAGTCAACTGCTCTACCAATTGAGCTAGTGACCCAGTGCATTTAGCGCAGAAAGAGTCATAGACCCGAGCCATCCGATAGTCAAGAAAAATTTTGCCTTTTTCTGCAAAAAAGTTTAGCTTGCCTTTTCATGAAAAGGCTGTTGCGAATCTTTGGTCTCGTCTGGCTTCTTGCGGTCGTTCTCCCCTTCCTTGCCGGAGGGGACTTCGCTCATGCCGCCAACGAGCCGCCCTACCGCTTCCTTACTGAATGGGCCAAGCTTTCCGCCGTGGACGGAAGGCAGCTTCAGCCGCCCGTGGATAAAAACACGTCCATGGCGGTGCTGTGGCTGCTGCCCTCCGCCGGCTATCATACCTATGCCCATGAAGCGGGCGATGAAGGCATTCCCCTCACCGTCACGGTGCTGGCGGACGGAGAACCGCTCCCCGAGAGCAAGGTTCAGGTGCACTACACGGCGGGAACCGAAGTCTCGCTGACCGGCGGAGGAAAGAGCCGTCAGCTTTTCGAGGCCGCTCCGGTCTTTCTCGTATTCCGGGAAAGCGAACCCCGCGCCGTAACGCTGGACATTTCCCTGCTGGCCTGTTCCGATCAGCATTGCCAGCCCGTGCACACGCGCATTCTCCTGCCCACCGCGCCGCCCGAACTTCCCAATGCCGCCGCGCAGACATGGTTCAACGCGTTTCTCGCCAGCAAGGCCTGCTGCGGCGAAAACTCGGTGCCTCCGGAAGTGCCTCCCGTGGCGGAAACGCCCGAAGATGAAACGGGAGCTCTCCGGCACGCCAATCTTCTGCCCTCCGCGCCGACCTCCGTATTCAAGCGTCAGAGCGAACCTGCCGTGGCTCCGGCCGTGCCCGTGCCCTCGTCCGTTCCGGCCTCCAGGGGCTACGACTTCACGCCGCAGAATCTGGAAGGCAGCTTTCAGATAGACGGATGGTTCCGCGCCGTGGGACTCGGTCTGCTTGCGGGCCTCATTCTGAATTTCATGCCCTGCGTTCTGCCCGTTCTCACCATGAAGTTCTCCATGCTGCTCGACGCGGAGGAGGATTTTGAAAAAAGACGGCGCAGCATACGCGAACACACGCTGTTCTTTGCTGCGGGCATCGTCACGTGGTTTGCCATTCTGGCCGTCATTTCCGGCGTCACCGGCATGTTGTGGGGACAGCTTTTCCAGAGCAGCGAGGTCATTTTCCTCATGCTGCTCATCGTGTTCTGCATGGGACTTTCCATGTTCGACGTGTTCCATCTGCCGGTGCTCGACCTGCAGAGTCATCACTCCTCATCGCCCAGAATGCAGGCCTTCAGCACGGGCATGTTCACCACGCTTCTCGCCACGCCGTGCAGCGGACCTCTGCTCGGCGGCGTGCTGGCATGGGGCATCACCAAGCCCCTGCCCGTACTCATGACCATATTCGCGGCCACGGGCGTAGGCATGGCCACGCCCTACGTGCTTCTGGCCTGTTTTCCCCGGCTCATACGCTTTCTGCCCCGGCCCGGCTCGTGGCTCAGCGTGCTGGAACGCGTGCTCGGCTTTCTGCTCATGGGAACGGCCATATATCTGTTCTCCCTGCTGCCTCCGGCCCTGCACGTGAAAACGCTCATCACCCTGCTCGTGGCGGCCACCACGGCATGGATATGGGGACGCTGGGGAAGCCTGCGCGGCTCCATCACCCGGCGGATGTTCCTGGGAGCCTTTGCCTTCGGCGCCATTTTCCTTTCCGGATTCTGGGCCTTTCTGCCCGCTCAGAAGGAAATCGTGCCCTGGGTGGAATTTTCCGAAGAGGAATTTCGGGCCAACATGGGAAAGAAGGCCATGATCGTGGAATTCACCGCCGACTGGTGCCCCACCTGCAAGGTGCTTGAACGCACAACCCTTGCCGCCCCCAATCTGCTGCCCATTCTCGATCAGTATTCGCTTACCGCCGTCAAGGTCGACATGACCTTCAAGAACGCCTCCCATCAGGAACTGCTCAAGGCACTCAACAGCGCGAGCATTCCTCTGCTTGCCATTTTCCCGGAAGGCGACGGCGCCTCACGGCCCGTCATTCTTCGGGACATCTACACGACAACGGACCTCCACCTGGCGCTGCGTCAGGCCAAAATACCGCACAAGCGCATGGTGGAAATGCTCAATCCCGTCAAACTTCTCAGCGAACCCAAGGAATAGGAGACGCACAGTCCCTCTTTCCGCAACCTAACAAACACAGGTTTTCCATGAACACAGTCAAGACCCTTCCTGAATTCGCCACCCTTTCCGAGCTGGAAATCAACGCCGCCCTCGACGCCTACGACGACTCCGTGGAAGAAGAACATTCCAGCTGCGGCGGCGGAGAAGAAAACGAACCCACCTCCGAAAGCCCCGTAGTCGCCGAAGTGTTCCGCCTCATCCGTGCCTACACCGACCGCATGAATGCGCTCATTGTGGAAGCCAAGGCGCAGAACAGGGAAATTTCCGAGAACTTCCTTGCCGAAATGTTCGCCTTCGAGCCCGAGGCTCCCATCGAACGCATTGCCTTCGACTTCGTCACCGACGCCGTGCTCGACGAGGATGACGACGACGAAAAGGCGTAAGGCGCGCAAAAAAGAAACGCAGGCCGGCCGGGGGATTTTCCCCCGGCTTTTTTCATGCGGAACACTCCGGGCGGGACGCCGGCTCTTCCGGCAATGAGCGGCTCTTCCTCTTCCCTGAATCCCGCTCCGCGCTGCCCGCATCGGAAAAACGGCCATGCCTCCGCCCTCCCGATGCGAACGCCGAAACGGAAATTTCTTCCGCAGCTGCGCTTTTTCTCGGCATGCCGCACGCCAAAAAGTCCGCCCGGATATTTTTCCGAACGGACCTTCTTCCCGCAGTCGGAGCGCAGCTCCCCCGCTTCTGTTCGCAAAGGCACCGGAAGTTTCCCCGAAACGCCTTTCCCGGAAAACGCCCCGGAAGTTTCAGAAAACGCGTTTTCCGAAAAGGGACTTTCTCCGGGCTCGTTCCGGGAATCTAGTTTCGAGGCTTCATGTACGCCGCGTTCACCACGTTCTGCGGGTTGCCCTCGCGGAAACGACGGATGTTTTCCATGGTGATCGCCACAATGTTGTGCCTTGCCCCGTCGGTCATCCATGCAATGTGCGGGGTAATGAGAGAACGCGGCGCAGAAAGAAGAGGATCATCCATCGAAGGCGGTTCATGCTCCAGAACGTCTGCGGCGAAACCGCCGAGTCTGCCTTCCTGCAGGGCACGGGCCACGTCTTCCCCCCGCACGACGGGACCGCGGGAGGTGTTGATGACGAAGGAACCGGGCTTCATGAGTTCCAGCGTTTCGCGGCACACAAGGCCGCGGGTTTCATCCGTGAGCGGACAATGCAGGGAAAGAACGTCCGATTCCCGGAAAAGTTCCTCGCGGGACACGAAGGCGAAGGGTTCATAGCCCGGCGCGGGCACGGGTCTGTGGGCACAGGCCAGCACCTTCATGCCGAAGGCATGACCTATTTCGGCCACGCGCCTGCCGAGATTGCCGAAACCGAAAATGCCCAGCGTTCTGCCCGTAAGCTCCACCTGCGGCGTAAGGGCGTAACAGAAATCCTCGCAGCGTGCCCAGTCGCCGCGGCGCACGCTCTCGTCATGCAGCGCCGTATGACGGCACAGCTCCAAAAGCAGGGCAAACACGTGCTGCGCCACGGCGTCGGTGCCGTAGGCGGGCGTGTTGCACACAGCTATGCCCCGCGCTCCGGCCGCCTCCAGATCTATGACATTGGTGCCCGCAGCCGTGACGGCAATGCAGCGGAGAGAAGGCAGAGCGTCCATGAGGGAAGCATCCACCACAACCTTGTTCACGACGAGTATGTCGGCTCCGGCAGCACGTTCCGACACCTTGTCCGCAGGCGTGCGGTCGTAGCAGACCCATTCGTCCGCGGCATCGGAAACGGGCCACGGGCTTTCCATGCCGGCCCGCAGAGTGTAACCGTCAAGTACCACTATCTTCATGACGACTCCTTCTCTTTCATGGTTTTGCGCATTCGCCGTAACGAACGTCCGGCATGACGGAAAACACGCCGCACACGGATCGAACGCCCCTTGGCGCGCTTTCGATTCCGGCGGCCTTTCTTCTGCTTGTGCCACAGCGCAGGGCCGCGTGCAAGTGCCGGACTGAAAAAGCCGTCTGCCCGTTCACGATTCGCAAGACCATTCACGGCGGACATTTTCGAAAAAGCGCAGCGGCCCTTCGCCGCCACCGGAAAAGGCACGCCCTGCCGGCTCTTCCCCCATCGCACCGCCGCTCGTCTTTCTTGAAGAAAAACGGAACGTCGCGGAAAAACACGGGCCGGGCACTCTTGCGCGACGCTCATGCCTGACCTATACTTGCCGAAAATTTTTGAAGGTGACCGTTCCATGAAATCCCTGACTCTTACCAGCATGCAGCTCCGCAGCCTCGTCATTTTCCGCAACATTCTCTCCGATCCCGTCATTTCCCGGCTCCAGAAGCTGCTCGACGCCGACTCCTCCGACACCGCCGCCTGCGTTGACGCCTACTGCGACTTCGCCGCCGCGCTTTTCGCCCGCAGCGACGATCTGAGCGCCTATCTGCTGAACCTCATCATGGAAGACGAGAACATCTACATGCTGCAAAGCTGCGGCAGCAAGCCCGTGTCCCCCTTCCTTTCCGACTGCCTTTCCCATGAACTGGAATTTCTCCAGAAGCTCGGCGCATTCGACGGCCGCACCATCCGCGAATCCCTCAATTTTCAGGGTTTTCTGCCGAGCTGGAAAAACAGCTCTCCCGACTTTGCCAGCGCCTATCACGAACGCATAGCCACCATTCATCTCAAGGGCTACGGCATTTTCGCCAAATACCGCATGTTCACGGTGAAGGACGGCCGCCTTGTGCCGGTGCGCCATCCCGATCCCCAGACACTCGACCAGCTTCCCGGCTACGAACAGGAACGCTCCAAGATCATCGCCAACACCGAAGCCCTTCTTGCGGGCAAGCCCGCCAACAACGTGCTTCTCTACGGCGATGCGGGCACCGGCAAGAGCAGCACGGTGAAGGCCATCGTCAATGCCTACTGCGACAAGGGGCTGCGTCTTGTGGAAGTCAAGAAGAATCAGCTCTACCAGATTCCCGACATCACCGAGGCTCTTTCCCGCAATCCTCTCAAATTCATTCTTTTCATCGACGATCTGAGCTTCAGCAGCAACGACAACGACTTTGCCGCCCTTAAAGCCATACTTGAAGGAAGCGTGAACGGCCACAGCGAAAACTTCGTGGTCTATGCCACAAGCAACCGCCGTCACCTCATCAAGGAAAGCTGGGACGACCGTACGGGCAGCGACCTGCACGAAGGCGATACCCGGCAGGAACTCATGTCCCTTTCCGCGCGCTTCGGCCTCACTGTCACCTTCTTCCGTCCCGACAAGGACCGCTATCTCGACATCGTGCACAAACTTGCGGCCCAGTACGGCATAGACATGCCTCAGGAACAGCTCGACATCCGCGCCGAAGCCCACGCCACCCGCAACGGCGGCCGCAGCCCGCGCGTGGCCAAGCAGTTCATCGAGCTGACAAAGGCCGGCATAAAATAAGAGTCGCGGGAGACCGCCTCTCTCCGAAACAACGCCGGGGAAGCCTCTTCCCCGGCCCCTTCGCCTCAGCAACGCAGCGGACACGATTCACACGTTCCGGCCATTGCCGCAACGCCTCCCTGTTCAGCGACAGCAGCCCCCGTTCTTTTCCGGGGTTCACGCCAGGAATATCCCTCATGAAACAAAGCGCCCTTCTCTGCATGACCGCCCTTCTTCTCACCGCCTGCAGCACCAGCACCACCAGCAGCGAGGTCACCTACGACGCCCAGGGACGCGAAGTATCCAGCCGCACCACCAGCGAAACAACCAACGACACGGCCGCCAAAGCCAGGGAACTCGGCCACGAAGTGAAGGAAGGCGTGGTTTCCGGCTACGAATGGACCAAAGACAAAACCGTGGAAGGCTACGAGTGGGTCAAGGAAAAATCCGTCAAGGCCTACGACTCCATGAAAAAGAAATAGAACCCGGCGAACCCGCGTTGCCGCCGGGGCCCGGAGCGGCCTTCGAGTTCCGGATTCCGATTGCCTGAGCTTTTCTTCCTTATGCCCGGCGCCGCCTGCGGTGCAGCATCGGGGTCACGACGCGCGGGCGACAAAAACGCAGAACGCACAGACAAAACAGGCACGGCGTCGGACTCACGAACACCCTCCCCAAAAGCCTCCGTCCCGCTTTTTCTCTCCGCAGATCTTCCGCTTTCCCCGCATCAGCGGATATTTTCCCGCCATTATCCCAAAGGCAGACCGCCGGCACTCTGTACGGCGGCGGTGCAACCGGTCTGAACGTTCCGGGGCAAGAAGCGGCCGAAGATTCCCAAATACGCAGGCGCTCCGCCTGCGCCGAACAGGCCTGCACCTCTCTGCTTTCCCCTCAGCCTGCCCATCTGCCTGAGCAGCCCGGACGCACAACGCAGGTTTTCCGTCAGTGAACGAGCATCTGCGGCCGAAACGAAAAGCGTGCAAGCTTGCCAGCTTGCGACGCAGCGCCAAAAGGCAGGAACGCGCTCAGAAGCAGGCGTACGGAAAATGCCCGCCTCTTTTTCAGCTTTGCGGCAGGGCCAGCGACTTTTCCAGCTCTGCGGCAAGACGCAGGGTTTCCCGAGTTCTCTCTTCCACGCCGGAACGCATTTTTTTCAGCACTTCCAGGTACGCACGCATGGCCGCCGTTTCTTCCGCCAGCACGGCGAGAGCCGGCACGAACCCTTCGCTCACCGCCCTGCCGTAGGCCGAGGTGAGATCGTCGAGATTCTGGGTGAGCAGCTCTTCCAGGCGTTCTCTCTGACCGTTCACCCAGCGGCGCACGGCCTCTTCCTTGCGTTCCATGAATATGCGGCGGCAGCGCGACGGACTGCCGAACTTCATGAGCGTCCACACCAGACTGCCGACTACGGCCACGGGCACCACGGCCCACCAGCCCATGTTGCCGAGCACGATGCCGAGTCCGATTCCTCCGCCGCGGCGCAGGGCCAGTCCCACGGCCACAAGCCCCACCTTTTTCATGACGGAGTTCGCATTCACCAGCCAGCGTTCTCTGCCGAAGGCCGAGTCGCCCAGGGAACGCAGTTCCTCATCGTCCACGGAAACGGCGTCAAGGCAGAGCACGGATATCTCGCGCATTCTCTCCCCGAACTGACGCAGCTTCTCATTCCAGTCCTTCTGAACGTCCCTGCGTCCGGCAAGCAGTTCCTCAAGCGACTCTCTCGCTATGCGGGGCACCTCCTCCTCGTCGAACTTCTTCCAGTTCTTCTGCCGGAACATGCCGGTATAGCCCAGGGAATCGGCGTGCTTGTTGGCGGCGTCCATGATGCGCAGAACAATGTTCTGCTGCCAGCCGTCCAGCGCCCGTTCCTGTTCCTTGCGCCAGGCTTCCATATCTACGGAAGCGGCATTCACCACGGACCACGCCTGTGAGGAACAGTTGTTCATGGCCTCTTCCAGTCTGGCAACGTGCGCCCCCAGAATCTTCTCGTGCCGTTCGTCCGGCAGACGGCCGAGTTCCCGCTCGCGGAAGGCCAGCGCACCGCGACGCACGGTTGAAGCGAGCTCCTCGCCCCTGACGCATACGCGCCTCCGCTGCTCTTCCGCGCCGCCGCTCCTTTCGGAAGCCGCCTTTTCCACCAGAGCGCACAGCTTCTGAAACTCCCGTCCGCCGCTTCGGCGAGGCGCTGCGCAGCGCTGCTCCATGGCCTCGCGCGCATTCACTTCCAGAAGACCGAGCACCTTCATGCCGCAGGAAGAAGCCGTATCCATGAGAAGTCGTGCCCTCTCCACGGCATCCCTGCGGCTTTTCTGCTCGTTCAGCCTGTCCGCCCCCGTCACCACGCCGATGACGGCCGCCGCCCGGCCGGATCGTGCAAGCTGCCGGAGAAGTTCCTGTTCCGAGGAGGATTCCGGCCTGCGCGCGTCCATGACGAAAAGCAGGCAGTCCGCAGCAAGACATTCCTCAAAGGCCAGATAATTCTGCACGGGGTCGGTGGCGTTGAGCCCGGGCGTGTCCACCAGCACAAGGCCGTGCCGGAGCACGTCGGAAGGAAGTTCCACCTCCACGCGGGAAGCGAACATGCTGCCCTTTTCATGAGCGGAAAGAAATTCCCGCAGCCTGCCCGGCGAAGCCAGTTCCTCGTCATCTCTCGGCGGCAGTTCCCGCCCGAGCACTTCGAGCCTCTCGCAAAGCTCTCCCGTATCGTCGTGCGGACGAAAGACTTCCACCAGGCGCGCGCACTCCTCTCCCGTAAGAAAGCGGACCCGGCCGGAAAATTCCCTGCCCCAGCGGAAGCGGGCCACGGCCGCGGTTTCCGGCACGGACTCGCGCACCGGAGAGTATTCTCCGCCGAGCAGCGCATTGACGAGCGAACTCTTGCCGCGCTTGCCCTCGCCTACGACCACCACGGTAAATGGCTGTTCGGCCATGAGATGGCAAAAATCCCCCAGGGCTCTGGCCGTTTCCATGTCGCCGTTTTCCAGAGCCGCCCTTTCCAGTGCCCCGGCACTCCGAACGGCGGACTCAAGCCCCGGAGCAACAATCATATCCCTCCGTTCGGAGGAAAACAGGGAAAGCATGCGCTGCACCTTGAGTTCGCGCAGATAGCGCGCCGCGCCCTCGTACTGACTCGCCGCGGAACTGGCCATGTCGGTGCAGGCCGCGCCAGCCTCGGACAGCAGGGAGGAAATCGCGCTCATCTGTCTGCGCAGTGCCGGAGAAAGCATGCTCTTCGGCTGCGGCCTGCGCTGAGCCACGCCCCCTTCCATGATCACGCCCCGCGAATCCTCCTCGTCGCCCTCCGTGCCGAACAGGCTTTCCCACGCGGCCACGCCGGGCAGAAGACGCACCGTGCGGCCCAGGCTTTCCGCAAGTCGGCCGCGACCCGCCGCATCTTCCGAAAGTGCACGGCACAGAACGTCGGCAAAAGCCGGTGAAAGCGTCTGCACGGCCGAAACGTACGCCTCGACCCTTTCCGGAGGCAGGGCAGCCAGTTCCTCGGACAAATGCCGGTCGGACTCGAAATGGCGGGGTGCAAGCGGCCTGCTCAGAAGCGCCGCGTGAAAGCGCGTCTGAAGCAGAAAGAAACGATGTTCCGCTTCCTGACGCGCCTTTTCCGAAAGCGCGCTCACGTCCGGAGAAAACGTTGCGACAAAAGCGTCCGTGGCCAGCCGCCAGGATTCCGGCGAAAGCCTTCCGCCCTCCTGGGCTGCCGAGGCAAGAAGAACGACAAGACCGTCCTGCGCCGAAGGTTCCGGCACGGCGGCGTCGGGAAGATCGGGCATGATGCGCGAAGCCGTTACGACCATGCCTTGTTCTGCATCAAGATTCTTTTCCATAGGCGTTCGTCTTCAAAATCTTCGGGGATTCTTCGGGGAGACTGTTCCATGGTAGCAGCGTACGCGGCAAAAAGGCAAGCGTTGCTCCGCAACGACGGCCTGCGGCAATGCGTTCTTCGGCACTTTCTTCTTTGAAGTCTTTCCCGCAGCATCTGCATACGGATAAAGCATCCGTTTTTTTTCTTACCATAACCTTACGCAGAGCCACAACGCCGCAATCTTCCCCGCAATTGTCTGCGCCGCCCGCAACGCGCTGCCGGGCCATTCTCTTTTTCGACGACATCCGCAGAGTCCGGCTCCTCGCGCATGAGGAAAAAAGGCCATTGACGCCGGCCCCTCACGCCCTCCTTCGCCCGGCTCCGCGCGCTGAAGGGGAAAAATTCTTTTCCCCTTCTCCATCCGGCTTTCCGGCAAAATCCCGACGCAACGGAAGCCGCCGGAGGCTCCGTCCCGTTCCGTGCCTTCGGCCGGAAACGCCGCCGCGCCGCACGATGTTCGACAAAAAAGAAGCCCGGCCTCCGGAAAACGGCTTTCACGCCGCTCCGGAAGGCCGGGCGAATAGGATCGAAAAAGCGGACTTCCGGCAAAACGGAAGCAGACCTTTTTCGACGGCGCGGACGAACCGCGGATTACTTATGATAGATCTTCACAAGATTGGTACGGCGCTTCTGTTCGCCGGGAGCATATTCGCCTGCGGTGATGACCACATCCTGTCCCATGGGGAACTTGCTGCTCGTGGCAATGAAGTTCTGCACGCGGCGCAGGTGGGAAATGCTGCTGTCGCTCACGGGAATGAAGTACGGCTGCACGCCCCACACGAAGTTGAGCGCGTGTTCCACCACGGAATTGGAGGTCAGCGCATAAATGGTCTGAGCGGGACGGCATTCGGCAAGCATTCTGGCCGCGCCGCCGGTCACGGAATGGGCCACGATGGCGCAGGCGTTCTCGGTTCTGGCCAGCAGGCAGGCCGTGTAGGCAAGGAAACGGGACGTGTCGGTCTCATCCTTGGGAGGTTCGAGGCGACGGGTGGCGAGAAGATACTTTTCCGCCTCATCGGTAATCTTGCGCATGTAGCGCACGGCCTCGATGGGATAGCTTCCGGCGGCGGTTTCGTCGGAAAGCATGACGCAGTCCGCACCGTCGAGCACGGCATTGGCCACGTCGGTCACCTCGGCACGGGTGGGCACGGGGGTGTTGACCATGGAAAGCAGCATCTGCGTGGCCACGATGACGGGCTTGCCCGCACGGTTGCAGGTGTGGATGATGTGCTTCTGAAGAGCGGGAAGTTCGGGCATGGGGCATTCCACGCCGAGGTCGCCGCGGGCCACCATGATGATGTCGGTAGCGGCCACGATTTCGTCGAGATTTTCCACGGCGGCGTTCTGACGCTCCAGCTTGGCCACCACGGGAATGTCGTCGCGGCCGTAGGAATGGAGCAGAGCCTTTATCTGATGCACGTCCTCCACGGTCTGCACGAAGGAAATGGCCACGGCATCCACGCCGAGTTCCATGCCGAGAGCCAGCTTTTCACGGTCCTGATCGGTGATGGCGGGCAGAGCCAGAGACTTGCCGGGCAGAGCCAGACCCTTGCGGGAGGAAATGGCGCCGTTTTCCTGGGCGGTCATGATGAAGCGTTCATCCTCAACCTTTTCCTCAACACGGAAGCGCAGGCCGCCGTCGGCAAGCACGAGAGTGTCGCCGGGCACGAGGGCGGCAAGAATGCGGGGATGATCGAAGGGAATGAAGGGAAGCTCTTCCTTTTCATGACGCTCGCGGCCGAGAATGAGCTTGTCGCCGCGGTGCAGTTCGATGCGGCCCTCAGGCAGAATGCCGATACGAATTTTGGGGCCGGGCAGGTCCTGCATGATGGCCAGCGGACGGCCGCATTCCTTTTCGATTTCGCGGATGTTCTTGACCACGCCGCGGAAGAAGTCGGGATCGCCGTGAGAAAAGTTGAGACGGAAGACGGAAACGCCCGCTTCGGCGAGCTGGGCGAGTTTTTCCCTGTCGCAGCTGGCGGGGCCTACGGTGGCAACAATCTTGGTACGCATACGATGCTTTCCTTTCCTTAAAGAAAAAACGGTGGACGGACTGGGCCTGTGGGGAAGAAAACCCGCTTTCCCCTCACGCGCGTCGCTGTCCGGGCATTCTGCCCTTTTTTCGGAAAAAAGTCGAGACCGCTCCGGCTCAGGCCGGACAGCCCGCATTTTTCTTTTTTGAACTGGAGACGCATGTTCCCGAAAAATCGGAACATTCCTGTAACACTTCTGATTTTCCGTGTTATTTTCGCACGTTGTCACGGTCATTCTCTCTTTTTGCCTTGACAGATTTCGTTTTATAGGCAAAAAGTGGGAAAAAGTGGCAGAAAGTGGAACAAGCATGGTTTTCAGAGGCAGATACCCGCGAAGTCTCGACCCGAAAGGCCGCCTGATGCTTCCTCCGGAATTCCGCGACGCCATGGCATCCCTGGGATCGAAGGGCGCGGCGGCCGATGGAGCATCTTCCTCTGCGCCTGCGGCGGGAACTTTTGTTCTCACCACCTACGACGGATGCCTCGTGGCCTTCTCGTGGAATGACTGGGTGGAGCTGGAAGAAAAATTCATGCGCATTCCCAATCCGTCGCCGAAGGTGCGCGCCTTCCGGCGTCTCGTCATAGGAGGCGCGGAAACGCACACGCCGGACGCCCACGGACGCATTCTTCTTTCCCCCGACCATCGAGCCTACGCGGGGCTCGAGAGGGAAGCCACTCTGCTCGGTCTCGTGGACCGCTTTGAAATATGGAATCCCGCCGCTCTGCGTGCCTCCATGGCGTCCGAAAATCTGGAAGGCGTCACGGAGGAACTCGCCGCAAGCGGCATAGACTTTTCCCTTTAGCCTGATGTTCCCGCCATGTTCCGTCATACGCCGCACCCCTCCTCCGTCACCGCCCAAAACGCCCGTCACGTATCCGTGCTTCTCAACGAAGTGCTGGATGCTCTTGCGCCGCGTCCGGGCGGCCGCTATCTCGACGGCACGCTCGGTCTTGCCGGACACTCCTCGGCGCTCATGGAACGCGCGGGCGGCAAGGCCTTTCTCTGCGGCCTCGACAGAGATCCGCAGGCTCTGGAACGCGCGGCGGAACGCCTTGCGCCCTACGGTGAAAACTGCCGGCTCTTTGCTCTGGAATACGCCTCCTTTGCCGATGCGCTGGACGCTCTCGGCTGGGACAGCGTGGACGGCGCGCTGCTCGACATAGGCGTATCCTCGCTTCAGCTCGACGTGACGGAACGCGGTTTTTCCCTGCACGGCGACGCACCGCTCGACATGCGCATGGACATGGGCAGTCTTTCCTCCGCAGGAAGGGAACCGTGGACGCAGTCGGCCCGCACGGTGGTGAACATGGCCGACGTGCATACTCTCCGGCACATCATAGAAGCCTACGGCGAAGATCCGCAGGCGCCGCGCATAGCCCGCGCCATTGTGGAAGCGCGGCAGAAAGCCCCCATAGAGACCACGGGGCAGCTTGCGGAAATCGTATGGCACGCCTATCCCGCCAAATGGCGTGCCGAAGCGCGCAACCATCCGGCCACGCGCACGTTTCAGGCCATACGCATGGTCGTCAACGACGAATTGGGACAGCTCGAACGTTTTCTCGACGCCATTCTTCCCCGTCTTTCCGTGGGCGGAAGACTGGCCGTCATCACGTTCCACTCTCTGGAAGACCGCATCGTCAAGCAGCGGTTCCGACAGTGGAGCACCGACTGCCTCTGCCCGCCGCACCTGCCCCGCTGCGTGTGCGGCCATCACGCGGAGGTCACGCTCCTGACAAAGAAACCCATCGTTCCGGGAAGGGACGAACTTGTCATAAACCCGAGAGCCGGCAGCGCAAAACTCCGCGTCGTGGAAAAGCTGCCGCCGTTTGAAAAGGAGCTGTCATGAATTCGCATACCGCCACGCTCGGTTCCGGAGGCTGGTTCCTCATGCTGATTGTCTCCATTCTGTTCAGCCTGATCATGGGCGTCGCCCTCACCTGGCTGAGCATAGACCGCAGCGACACCGCCTACACCATACAGAAGATGCAGCGCCAGACGGAGTCTGCGCGCGCCCATGTGGCCAAGCTCGAAGTGGAACGCGACAGCCTCCTTTCTCCCTACGTTCTCGGCAAAACCGCCGAGCAGCTCGGCATGAGCATGGCCGAGCCCGGTCAGATCCGCCGACTCAAACCTTCCAGCAAAGATTAGCGAATGCGCCCGAACAGTTCCTCTTCGTCTTCCCGCATCACGGGAAGACGCCGCCTCAATCGCCGCATCATCCAGAACCAGCCCTCCGCCTCCCAAGGCAAAGGGCTGTTCTCGCGCTTGCGCGCGCGTTGGAACTGGCTCATCGGGCAGCGCTTTCACTATGCGGCCGTCATTTTTGTGGTGTGCTGGCTGCTTTTGTGGTTCCGCGCCTTCGAGGTGCAGGTGCTGCTCGGTCCGGTGTACAGCGACATGGCCGAAAGACAGCACACCTACACCGAAGTGATAGAAGGTGCGCGGGGCAACATTCTCGACAGAAACGGCCGCGTTCTCGCCCGCAGCGTGGCCTGTCAGTCCGTGTACGCGAATCCGCGCGTCATGGAAGACATAAACGATGCGGCAAAGCGTCTTGCGCCGCTGCTGCACAGAAGCGAATCCGACCTTGCGGCCGTGTTCCGCAAAAACAAGGCCTTCATATGGCTGGAACGCAAGGTGGATGACGCCACGGCCACGGCCATCCAGAAGGAAGGCATTCCCGGCATAGGCCTCTCCCGCGAATTCGAGCGCGTGTACCCCTACCGGCACCTGGCCGGACAGCTCCTCGGCTTCGTCGGCGTGGACAGCCACGGTCTCGAAGGCGTGGAACTGGCCTATGACGACCGCCTGCGCGGCACCAGCGTGAAGAGCCGCGTGTCGAGAAACGCGGCCGAGCAGATTCTCAATGAAAAACGGGATCCCGCCGACCAGCGCGGCGAGGACATCACCCTTACCATCGACGTGCAGGTGCAGTTCATTGCCGAAGACGTGCTGGCCGACGCCGTGCGTTCCTCCGGCGCGCGCTGGGGCGGCGTTCTGGTTTCGGAAGTGGCCACGGGCGAAATACTGGCCTGGGCGCAGTATCCGTTCTTCAATCCCAACAACTACCGCGAGGCGAGTTCCGACATCTACCGCAACCGCCTTGCCGGCGACAGTCTGGAACCCGGCTCCACCTTCAAGCCCATTCTCATGGCCGCCGCGCTGGAAGAAAAGCTGGTCACGCCGAACACCAAGATTTTCTGTGAAAACGGCGTATGGCGCACCAGGTACGCCCCCATACGCGACGACACCCACGCCTACGGCGAACTTACGGCCACGGAAATCATTTCCCGTTCCAGCAACATCGGCATGGCCAAGATAGGCCTCATGCTCGGCGCGCAGAAGTTCCACTCCTATCTCGACAGGCTGGGATTCGGCCAGCGCACGGGCATAGGCATTCATGAAAGCCGGGGCATTCTGCGTTCCCCGCGCGACTGGAGCGAACTCGACCTCATGTCCACATCCTTCGGTCAGAGCCTTTCCGTCACCGGCATACAGATGCTTCAGGCCTACACCATTCTGGCCGACGGCGGCGAATTCCGGCCGCTCAGCCTGGTCATGGACGAACCGGGACAGAACACCACCTCGGCCGCCGGACAGCGCATCTTCTCCAAAAGGACCACGCGCACCGTGCTCAAAATGATGGAAGAAACCGTGGACGGCAACGGCACGGGCACCCGTGCCCGCATTCCCGGCATACGCGTGGCGGGCAAGACCGGCACGGCGCAGAAGGCCGATCATTCCGGCCGCGGCTACAGCCGCAAGCGTCTTGCCTCCTTCGGGGGCATCGTTCCCGCAGACGCGCCGCGCTACGTCATCTACGTCATGCTCGACGAGCCCACCACCACGGGCTACGGCGGCGCCATTGCCGCGCCCGTGTTCCAGAAGGTGGCCTCGCGCACGCTGGCCTACAACGGCTATCTGCCCGACGTGACCTTTGCCATGGCCGAGCAGGAGCAGGAAAAAAAGCTCACGCCCGCCCAGAAGGCGCAGCGCAAAAAAGACGCCATTTACCTTGCCAATCTCGCCAAGTACCGTGCCGAAAAGGCCAGGAAGGAACGCGAACGCGCCCAGAAAATGGCGGGCAGGACCATGGCCGACAACACGCTCATGCCCAATCTCAGGGGACTCACCCTGCGCAAGACCATAGAAACCTGCGTGGCCCGCGGCATCATTCCCACCATGCAGGGAAGCGGAACCTTCGTGCTGAAGCAAAGTCCGCCTCCGGGAAGCCGCATCACCGACGACAGCACCTGTACCGTCTGGCTCACAGACACCCCGCCCTTTTCCGAAGCGGAGACACCCCCTTCCAAGGAGTAAGCCCATGCGCATAACCTCTGCCCAGCTCTGCGACGAACTTCGCAAAAAACTCCGCAACGTTCAAACCGATTCCCGTCTCGTCGCCGAAGGCGATGTCTTCGTGGCCCTTCCCCCCGCCGTTCCCGGGGAACGCAGCAAGACCGCAAGCCACATACGCATGGCGCTGGAGAAGGGGGCATGGGCCGTCGTGGCATCCGCCCGCACCGTGGAGAGAATGAAGATCAATCTGCGCGGCGACAGACAGCACGCCTGGCTTCTCGTGTCCGACGTGCGCGCTCAGCTCGGCGTCCTTGCGGCCGCGCGCTTCGGCACGGAAAATCTCGACATGCCCGTCATTGCGGTTACGGGCACCAACGGCAAGACCACCTGCGCCTACCTTCTGGAACATCTGTACCGCTCGAAGGGCATTCCCGTGGGCGTCATGGGCACCATAAGCTACCGCTGGCCCGGTCACGAGGAGGCCGCGCCCCTCACCACGCCGGACTGCCTCACCCTGCACCGCTCTCTTGCTGCCATGCAGGAGGCAGGAGCCAGGGCCGCCATCATGGAAGTGTCGTCCCACTCCATAGATCAGCAGCGTATTGCAGGCATAAACTTCAGCGCCGCGGCCTTCACCAATCTCACGCAGGATCACCTCGACTACCACAAGACCATGGAGAACTACTTTCTGGCCAAGCGCGCGCTTTTTGCCGACGCGCCGAAAAAGGACAAGGCCATGGTCATCAACAACGACGATCCCTACGGACACCGTCTGCTTGAGGAATTCCCCCAGGCCCTCGGCACGGGCCTTCGCACGCCCCTTGCCGGACGCCCCTTCCTTCTGGCCGACGTGCGCCGTGCCGACACCGAAGGACTGTCGCTGCATTTCTACTGGCAGAAGAACAGGGATGAACGCCTCGACTGGGACATGCACAGTCCTCTCATAGGCCTGCACAATGCCAGCAATCTTTCCACGGTGTGCGGCATTGCGCTTTCCATGGGATTTTCCGTGGAGGATCTGTCCTGCCTTGAAGGATTCATGGGCGTGCCCGGACGACTGGAACGCATACCCGTGCCCGGCGCGGACAAGCCCTGGCTTCCCGGCGCGGGCACCGGCATCTTCGTGGACTACGCCCACACGCCCGATGCCCTGACCAACGTTCTCAAAACCCTCGCCCATGCAAAGTTTTCCCGCATCATCACGGTGTTCGGCTGCGGCGGCGACAGAGACCGCACCAAGCGCGCGCCCATGGGCCGGGCGGTGGCGGAACTTTCCGACATTGCCATAGTCACGTCCGACAACCCGCGCACCGAAGATCCGGAACTCATCATCGACGACATCATGCCCGGCCTTGAGGGAGCCAAGGAAGTGCACCGCGAAAGCGACCGCAGAAAGGCACTCGAACTGGCTGTCAGCCTGCTCAGGCCCGGCGACGCCCTGCTCGTGGCGGGAAAGGGACATGAAAACTATCAGATCATAGGAACCGTGAAGCATCACTTCAGTGATCAGGAAATTCTCAAGGAGCTTGTCTCGTGCTGATGACGCTGGAAGAGGCGGCAAAGGCCGCCCGTGCAGAAGTGCTCAACGCCGCCCCCGCAATGCTGCGCGGCGCCGCATCCGACAACCGTGAGGTGAAGGCCGGCGACCTTTTCGCGGCCATTGTGGGAGAACGCGCGGACGGTCACAGCTTTGCACGGGCCGCCGTCGAGGCCGGAGCGGCCGCCGTGCTTGCCGAACGCGATCCCTTCGACGGCGAAAACGTCGCGCCCGTGCTTGTCGTGGAAAACACGGTGCGTGCGCTCGGCCTGCTGGGCCATGCCTGGCGCGAGAGCTTCGGCGGAAAGGTGGCGGGCATTACCGGCACGGCCGGAAAGACCACCACCAAGGAGCTGCTGGCCCACATTCTTTCCATGCGCGGCAAGACGGCGAAAAACCGCATGAACCTGAATTCGCAGATAGGCATGCCCATTTCCATGATGGCGGCAGACGGCGACGAGATGTTCTGGGTCATGGAAGCGGGCATCAGCCATCCGAACGACATGGACGAGCTCGGCCCCGTCATGGAACCGGATCTGGCCGTCATTCTCAACGTGGGCACGGGACACGCGCTGGGTCTCGGCGGCCGCGGCACGGCCTACTACAAGTCGCGCCTTCTCGCCCACATAAGAAAAGGCGGGCAGGCCCTCGTGAGCGCGGATTACGAGGATCTCGTGCGCGAGGCGCGCGCCGTGCGGCCCGACGCCGTGTTCTTTTCCACACAGGGGCGCGCCGTGCCCTACCGTGCGGGCTACCTCGGACTTGACGAAAACGGCCGGGGGAACTACCGTCTCTGGCTTGACGGCGAAGAACTCGACGTTTCCTGCGCCCTTTCCGGCTCCTATGCCGCGGAAAACATCATTGCCGCAGCAGCGGCCGCCCGCCTGTTCGGCCTTTCCTGCGAGGAAATACGAAAGGGCGTGGAAAGCGCGCCCTTCCCCGCTCAGCGCTTCGCAAGACACGAAGTTCCGGGCTGGACCGTCATCGACGACACCTACAACGCCAATCCCCTTTCCGCCGCGCGCATGATAGAGGCCGCCGCAGAGCTTGCCAAAGGCAGGGCCTTCGTCTGCGTCATGGGAGCCATGGGAGAGCTCGGCGACGTGGCGGCCGCCGAACACAGAAAGCTCGGCCGCATTCTGGCGGAATCGGGCTGCGCGGCCGTGTTCTGGACGGGCGGGCACGAAAACGACGTTGCGGAAGGACTGCGGGAGGCACGCTTTTCGGGCTTCTTCGCTCCCGTGCCGCAGCCTTCGGACTTTCTGCCCGCGCTGGAAGGCTGGGAAAAAAGCCGTCATGACGGCAGAAAAGGACTCGTGCTCTTCAAAGGATCGCGCGTCAATCGGATGGAACGCCTCGTAACCCTTTTCATGGAACAGAAAACCCATGCTCTATAACCTTCTCGTCCCCTTCAGCCAGGACGTTTCCCTGCTGAACGTCTTCCGCTACATCACGTTCCGATCCGCGGGGGCGCTCATCTGCGCGCTGCTTTTCACCATACTCACCGGTCCGTGGTTTCTGAAAAAGCTCACGGCCCTCAAGGTGGGGCAGCCCATACTCTCCTATGTGCCCGAGCATCAGGCCAAGGCGGGCACGCCTACCATGGGCGGCCTTCTCATCATGGCGGGCGTCGTGTTTTCCACGCTGCTGTGGGCCGATCTTTCCAACGTGTACATATGGCTCACGCTGCTGGTGTTCGTGGGCTTCGGCGTGGTGGGATTCGTGGACGACTACGCCAAAATACGGCATCATGAAAACAAGGGACTCTCGCCCCGTGCCAAAATGCTCGGCCTCATCGTGGTGTCCGTGGCGGCCATAAGCCTGCTGCTCATGGAACCGGCCTATTCCAGCAGGCTGTCCGTGCCGTTCTTCAAGCAGTTCATGCCCGATCTCGGCGTGTTCTATGTGGTCTTTGCCGTGGTGGTGCTCATCGCCTCCTCCAACGCCGTCAATCTCACCGACGGTCTCGACGGTCTGGCCATACTGCCCGCGGTCATGTGCTTCATGGTGTATGCCATCTTCATTTATGTGGCCGGTCATGCGAATTTCGCCGCCTATCTTCAGGTGCCCGCCGTACCCGGCGTGGGCGAGGTCACGGTGCTGTGCTGCGCGCTCATGGGCGCGGGACTCGGCTTTCTGTGGTTCAACTGCTTTCCCGCCCAGGTGTTCATGGGCGACGTGGGATCGCTCAGCCTCGGCGGCGTGCTCGGCTTTCTGGCCGTGCTCTGCAAGCAGGAGCTCATTCTCATCGTGGCGGGCGGCGTTTTCGTCATGGAAACCGTGTCCGTCATCATGCAGGTGGGCTTCTTCAAGGCCACGCACGGCAGGCGTCTTTTCCGCATGACGCCCCTGCATCATCATTTTCAGAAAGGAGATCATCCCCTTCCGGAATCCAAGATCATCGTCCGGTTCTGGATCATCTCCGTGCTTCTTGCCATCATTTCCCTTTCCGTTCTCAAACTGCGCTGAGGAATAACGTCATGAGTCCCCTCCTCCTTTCCCGTCGCTGCGTTGCCGTCATAGGCGCGGGCAGAAGCGGCCGCGCCGCCGTGCGTCTGCTTCACGATCTGGGCGCGGATGTCCGTCTGCTGGAAAAAAAGCCGGAACAGATGCCCGCCGATTTTTCCGCATGGCTGTCTGAAAACCATGTGCCCGTCTTCGGAGGGGAACACGCTCCCGAGTACTTCGAGGGCGTGGATCTCGTCATTCCCAGCCCCGCCGCGGCAAAGTCCGTCATAGAACCGCTGCTGCCCGTTCGGGCCGACGGTTCGAAGGCCGACATCTGTGCCGAAACCGAAATCGCCTGGAGACTGCTCGACAAGGAACCCGTCATAGGCGTTACGGGCACGAGCGGCAAAACCACCACCACGAGTCTCATTGCCGCCATGCTTGAAGCCCACGGTCTGCGCGTGTTCACGGGGGGCAACATAGGCGTGCCGCTTTCGGAATACGTGCTTGCCAGACGGCACGGCGCCCCGAAGGCCGACGTCATTGTGCTGGAGCTTTCCAGCTTCCAGCTGCAGACGTGCAGCACCCTGCATCCGCGCGTGGGCATTCTGCTCAACATTTCCGAGAACCACCTCGACTTCCACAAGGACATGAAGGAATACACCGACGCAAAAATGCGCCTTTTTGCGCGGCAGACCGAGCACGACGTGGCCATTCTTCCGCCTTCGCTCTCCCGACTTCCCGAAGAGTACGGCATGAAGGCCCGCGTTCTGTACCTCACGCCCGGCGCGCGCCCCTTCCCGGATACCCGTCTCATCGGCGCGCACAACCAGAGCAACGCCGAGGCCGCCTTTCTTGCCGCCTCGCTTTTCGACGTCACCCGTGAGGAAGCCGCCCGCGCCATGCGCGAATTCACGCCCATAGCGCACAGGCTGGAACACATTGCGGACATCGACGGCGTGCAGTACGTCAACGATTCCAAATGCACCACCATAGAAGCGCTCAGGGTGGCGCTTCAGGCCTTCGACAAGCCCGTTGTTCTGCTTGCGGGGGGCAAGTTCAAGGGCGGCGACGTGGAAGGCATGCGTCCGCTTCTCAAGGAACACGTGCGGGCCGTCGCGCTCTACGGCGCATCCCGCGAACATTTCGAACCGGCCTGGAAGGACGTTGTGCCCGTCACCTGGGATGCCACCATGGACGAAGCCCTTGCCAGAGCGCGCAGGCTTGCCCGCCCCGGCGACGCCGTGCTTCTCGCCCCCGCCACGTCGAGCTACGATCAGTTCAGAAACTACATTGAGCGCGGCAACCACTTCCGCGCTCTCGTCACCGCCATGCAGGAAGGAAAGGCATGAACCTGCGCAAGAAAAAACAGCCCGCTCCCGAGCCTGCAATTCCCCCCGGTCCGGTGGACTGGTGGCTGCTCGCGCTGCTGCTGCTGCTTTTGTGCGTGGGGCTCGTGGCCGTGCTTTCCGCAAGCGGCCCCATAAGCCAGCGAACCTACAACGAGTCCTACCACTTCTTCCACCGTCAGCTGCAGACCATGCTGCTCGGCGGCGTCATTGTGGCGCTTTTATGCTGGCTGCCCCGCTCGTTCATCAACAGGCTGCACTACTGGGGCATTGCCGTGGTCATGGTGCTGCTAGTGCTGTGTCTTATCATCGGCCCGAAAATCAACGGCTCCCAGCGCTGGCTCGACTTCCATTTCATGATGGTGCAGCCCATGGAGTTCGCGCGCATTGCGCTCGTCATGTACCTGGCCTATTTCATGAGTTCCAAGCAGGCCATGATACGCGAGTTCAGCCGCGGCCTTCTGCCGCCCACGCTCATCACCCTCGTCATGTGTCTGCTGCTCGTTCTTCAGCCCGACCTCGGCGGCACCATCATCATGCTGGCCATTCTGTTCTTCATGTGTCTCGGCGGCGGCACGCGCGGCGGCTATCTCGTCATGGTGCTCATTCTGGCGGCCGTGCTGGTCGTGGCCCTCATCATTGTGGAACCCTACCGCTGGGCCCGCTGGACCGCCTATCTCGAACCCTTCGCCAACGCGCAGGGATCGGGCTATCAGATCGTGCAGAGCCTGCTGGCCCTGGGCAGCGGCGGCATTTTCGGCGTGGGACTCGGCGGCAGCATTCAGAAAACCGTGTATCTGCCCGAAGCCCACAACGACTTCATCATGTCCATCATCGGCGAGGAAACGGGCTTTGTGGGCATCACCGTGGTCATGGTGCTGTTTGCGCTCTTCTTCTATCGCTGCTATCGTGTGGTACTCGGTCAGCGCAATCTCCGTGACCGGCTTTCCGCCTACGGACTCACGCTGGTCATAGCCCTGAGCTTTCTGCTCAACATGGCCGTCATTCTGGGCAATGTTCCTCCCAAGGGCATTGCCATGCCCTTCATAAGCTACGGCGGCAGCAGCCTGCTTGCAAACATGATATGCGCGGGCCTGCTGCTCAACTATTCTCGAACCGCGCGGGAGTAAGCATGGCCCTTCGCATCATCATCACCACCGGCGGCACCGGCGGACACATCTTTCCCGCCCTTGCCGTCATAGAAGCGCTCAAAAAGCGCAGGCCCGACATCGAAATTCTTTTCGTGGGCGGAGAATACGGCCCGGAAAGAAACATCATGCAGCGGGCAAATGTCCCCTTCGAGGGCCTGCCCGTGCGCGGCTTCATCGGCCGCGGTCCCAAGGCCCTTGCCGCCATGGGAGCCATGGCCGTGGGCATAGCAAAGGCCATGGGCATAGTGCGGAGGTTCAGGCCCGACGCCGTCATGGGCTTCGGCGGCTATGCCGCCTTTGCCTCCGTGTTTGCGGCTCATCTCATGGGGCGTCCCTGCGCCCTGCACGAACAGAACGCCATTGCAGGGGCGGCCAACCGCATTCTCGGCAAAAAAGTGCGCCGCGTGTGCCTTTCCTGGAATCAGCCCGCCGTGGGCGCGAGCTTTCCTCCCGAAGTCTGCGTGCTTACGGGCAACCCCATACGGGCCGACATAGCCGCGCTCGGCAACCTGCACCGCGAAAGGGAAGGCGCTCCCCGTCTTCTCGTCATGGGCGGCTCCCAGGGGGCGCGGGCCATCAACAACATGGTCATATCCATGCTGCAAAAGCTCCTGGAAGCCGGAGTGGACATTCTGCATCAGACCGGCGCAAACGAGTACGACGACGTGCGCCGCCGCTATCTTGAGGCGGGAGTATCCCCCGAGGAAACCGACCGCATGGTGCATCCCTTCATTCACGACATGGCAAGGGCCTACGCCGAATGCGACCTTGCGCTCTGCCGTGCGGGGGCCACAAGCATGGCCGAGCTGGCCGCCACGGGCACGCCTGCGGTGTTCATTCCCTTCCCCTACGCCGCGCACGATCATCAGACGAGCAACGCCCGGGCCATGGAAGAAGCGGGCGGCGGCATTCTTCTGCCGCAGAAAAAGGCTCAGGCCATGACGGAGGAAGGGACACTGGCTCCCATGCTCATCGACCTTCTGAAAGACGGAGACCGCCTTGCCGCCATGCGCCGGGGCGCGCTTTCCCTGGCCCGTCCCCATGCGGCGGACGCCGTGGCTGCGGAACTTCTGGCCCTTGCGGGCGACAACTCCAAATAATTCGAGTCACACATGAACAACAAGATTCGTGCCATACACATGATAGGCATAGGCGGTTCCGGCATGAGCGGCATTGCCGAAGTGCTCCTCAACCTCGGCTACACCGTGCACGGTTCCGACATTGCCAACAGCGCCACGGTTCAGCGTCTGCGCAGTCTCGGCGCCGTCATCCATCTCGGCCACGCCGCCGAAAACATCGGCGACGCCCAGGTGGTGGTCCGCTCCTCGGCCGTGTCCGACTACAATCCCGAAGTGCAGGCCGCCAGAGAACGCGGCATTCCCGTCATTCCCCGCGCGGAAATGCTGGCCGAGCTCATGCGTCTTCGCACGGGCATAGCCGTGGCGGGCACGCACGGCAAGACCACCACGACCTCGCTCACCGCAGCCATCTTCGATGCTGCGGGTCTCGATCCCACTGTCATCATCGGCGGCCTTCTCAATGCCTACCGCGCCAACGGACATCTCGGCCAGGGCGAGTACCTCATTGCCGAATCCGACGAATCCGACGGCTCGTTTCTGTGTCTTTTCCCCATCATCAACGTGGTCACCAACGTGGATTACGACCACATCGACCACTACGGCTCCCAGGAAGCCATCGACGACGCCTTCGCAGCCTTCATGAACAAGGTGCCCTTCTACGGCATGAACGTCATCTGCGCCGACGATCCGGGCGTGCGCCGGCTCATCGGCCGCATCAAGCGTCCGTTCATCACCTACGGTTTCGGCCGCGACTGCCGCATCCGCGGGCAGATCATCGAATGCGGGGCCGTAAACCGCTTCGACGTATGGCTCAGAGGCCGCGACGGGCAGGAAAAGAAGATTCTTGAAAACGTCACGCTTTCCCAGCCCGGCCGTCACAACATTCTGAACGCGCTTGCCGCCATAGGCGTGGCCCTTCAGGCGGGCATATCGCCGGAAAAGTGCGCGGAGGGTCTTGCCTCCTTCTCCGGCGTGGGACGCCGCTTCGAGCTCAAGGGCGAAAAGAACGGCATTACGGTCATCGACGACTACGGCCATCATCCCACGGAAATCCGCGCCACCATACGCACGGCACGTCAGGTATTCCCCGGCCGTCGTCTCGTCATGGTGTTCCAGCCTCACCGCTTCTCCCGCACGCAGGCGCTGTTCGGCGAATTCTGCCAGACCTTCGGCGACGTGGACAAGCTGTATCTTACGGAAATCTATCCCGCGAGCGAAGCGCCCATTCCGGGCGTGAACGGCGTGAATCTCGCGCTCGGCATCCGTCAGTTCTCCAAAACCGACGTGTGCTACAAGCCCAATTTCGACGAAGTGGTGGAGGCTCTCAAAACCGATCTTCGTCCCGGCGACGTGCTCATCACCCAGGGCGCGGGCAGCGTGACCACGGTAGGCCCCCGGGTGCTGGAGAACATGGCGTGAAAATCATCGACAGACCTGCCCTCGCACCGCTCACGACGCTCGGCCTGGGAGGCCGCGCCCTTGCGGAAATACGCCTCGACAGCCCGGAAGACTGCCTGCATCTTGACGACGTCCTTGCCGGCTGCGGGGATGTGCGCGTGCTCGGCGGCGGGAGCAATCTGCTCGTGCACGACGGCGATCTGCCGTTTGTGGTGCTGCGTCCTCTTTTCGGGGCGAAGTCCCCGTGCGGCGGCGCGGCCGAACCTGAAATATTGGGCGAGGAAGACGGCCCGGACGGACGGCGCACGCTCATTCGCGCGGGGGCGGGAATGCGGGTGCCGCATCTTCTGGCCTGGAGCGCCGCGCGCGACCTTGCGGGACTGGAAGGCCTCGTGGGCGTGCCCGGAAGAGTGGGCGGAGCCGTGGCCATGAATGCCGGAGCCTACGGCTGCAGCACGGCCCCTCTCATGCGCTCTCTCGACGTGTTCACGCCCGAAAGAGGGCTTCACACGCTCACGCCCGAAGGCTGGAAGGCCGCCTACCGGCATTTCTCCCTTGTGGAGGACTGCGCGTGGTACATAAGCGTGTCCGTGGTTCTTTCCCTGCGCCGGGCCGCTCCCGGAAGCGTGCGCGCCGCAGCAAGGGAAAACTTTCTGCGCAAGAAGAGCGTTCAGCCCGTGCACGAACGCACGGCCGGCTGCGTGTTCAAGAACCCGGAAGGACTCTCCGCAGGAAAGCTTCTGGATGAAGCGGGCATGAAGGGCAGAAGGCTCGGAGCCATGTATTTTTCCCCCATGCACGCCAATTTCCTTGTCCACGACATGAAATGCGGCCTTCCCGGCAGATGCGACGACGCCCTCGCCCTCATCCGCGAAGCGCAGAAGGCCGTGTTCGAGCATTCCGGGATCAGGCTCTCCATGGAAGTGAAGGAGTGGTCGTCATGTCTCTGCTAGGCGGCGGCCGCTCACGGCGCAACTCCTACTCGCAGCGGCGCAAAAGCGTTGCGGAAGCTCCCTCGCGCTCCAGAAAATCCGGAGCCAACCGCAGGAAAGCCGTCGATCAGGGCAAAAAGACGAAGCGCAGGCCCAAAATCAACCAGCCCTCCTTCCATGTAAGCTCGCGCGGCGTGCTTCTCGCGGTCCGGGCGGTTCTCGCTCTCGCGCTCGTGGGCCTTTTCTTCCTCGGCGCGGGCATGGGACTCGTCAAGGCCTACAACTTCTGCACCACAAGCCGGTACTTTGCCATAACGAGCATAGAGATCACGGGCAACTCACAGGTGAAAACCGAAGACATTCTTGAGGCCTGCGGTCTGCGCAAAGGCGAGAACAGCCTCCTTGTCAACGTGCACGAGGCCGAGCAGAAACTCGTGAGCAATCCGTGGATAGAAAACGTGTCCATACGGCGGTCGCTTCCCGGCTCGTTCATCATCACCGTAAAGGAACGCGTGCCCCTGTTCTGCGCGCGCAAGGACGATACGCTTTACTATGTCAATGCGAAGGGAGAAATCATCGCCCCCGTGTCCACGGACAACTTCCGCTCCCTGCCCGTGCTGGAAATAGGCCCCGGCGGCGACGAAGCCCTGCCCATGGTGGCCGAATTCGTGGAAGAATTCCGACATGCCGGTTTTCCCTTTGACATATCCCAGATTTCGTGGATACGATTGAGCGCAGGCGGAGGCTTCGAGCTTTACTGGGAAACCCGCAGACTCCGTCTGAGCATAGGCGTCGAGAACTGGAAGGACAATCTCCGGCGCATCGCTTCGGTGGTTACGGACATTGAAAAAAGGAAGGAAACCGTCATGGTCACCAGCATCCGCGCGGCCGACGGCCAGGTGTGGATGACAAAGGCCACGAATCAGCAGTAGCAGCCCTTTTCCATTCCGATGACGCGCGGCTTTCAAGGCCCGCAACGCCTTGCGGCAGACTGGTTATCCGGTAAAAAAATGCTGGACAATTCGTCATTTTTGTGCTGCTTTTTTCAAGTCCATATTAAATGAGGCATCTCCTTTCACAGGTATGCTCAGGTCATGGGGAGCTTATCAATGCCAAAATCCGAACTCATCGTCGGCCTCGACATAGGCACGACAAAAATCTGCGCCGTTGTCGGCGAACCCTCCGAAAACGGAATAGATATCATCGGGATAGGCACAAGTCCCTCCAATGGCCTGCGCAAGGGCGTGGTGGTCAACATCGATCAGACGGTGCAGTCCATACGCAAGGCCGTGGAAGAAGCCGAACTCATGGCCGGCTGTGAAATCAAGTCCGTTTACGCCGGCATTGCCGGCAGTCACATCAAGGGCGTGAACAGTCACGGCGTCATTGCCATCAAGGGCGGCGGCGAGGTGACCCAGCACGACGTGGACCGCGTGCTCGACGCGGCCAAGGCCGTGGCCATTCCCATGGATCGCGAGGTCATCCACATTCTGCCTCAGGGCTACATCGTGGACGAACAGCGCGGCATTGCCAACCCCATAGGCATGTCCGGCGTGCGCCTCGAAGCCAACGTGCACATCGTCACCGGCGCCGTCACCTCCGCGCAGAACATCATCCGTTCCTGCAACAGAAGCGACCTCGACGTTTCCGACATCGTGCTTGAATCGCTTGCCTCCTCCAAGTCCGTGCTCACGGAAGAGGAGCGGGAAATCGGCGTGGCCATCGTGGACATCGGCGGCGGCACGAGCGACATTGCCATCTTCGCCAACAACGCCATCAAGCATACCGGCGCCGTGGCCCTCGGCGGCAACAATCTTACGAGCGACATCGCCTTCGGCCTGCGCACCTCCATTTCCGCGGCCGACAAAATAAAAATCAAATACGGCTGCGCCCTCACCGACATGGTTCGTCCCGACGAAACCATCGAGGTTCCGGGCGTAGGAGGACGGCCTTCCCGTACTGTGGAACGCCGCGTCCTTGCTGAAATCTGCGAACCCCGCATGGAAGAAATCCTTGCGCTTGTGTATCAGGAGCTGGAACATTCCGGGCTCAAACGGCAGCTCGGCGCGGGCGTCGTTCTCACGGGCGGCGCAGCTCTCATTCCCGGCTGTGCCGAACTTGCGGAAGAAATCTTCCAGCTTCCCACGAGGCTGGGCTATCCCCGCAACGTGGGCGGCCTGAAGGACGTCATCAACAACCCCAAGTTCGCCACGGCCGTGGGCCTGCTTTTCTATGGGGCGGAAAAAGAAAACGAGGAAGCGCCCGTCCGCTTTGCGAACGCCCCCTCTTCCGCCGCCGAATCCAGCCTGTTCCACGGGGTGTGGGAACGCATGAAGCGCTGGTTCGGAGATATTCGTTAATCTGTCGAACACCCGGAGACATGCTATTATGGACGATATGGTTCCCGATACAGAACAGGCC
>CALUPL010000030.1 GCA_944322635.1 uncultured Mailhella sp. | reverse complement strand
TCCGTCGTTTCCTTTCCGACGGCGATCGCTGCAAGGTCACCGTGTTCTTTCGCGGACGCGAGATTGTGCACAAGGACCGCGGCGAATCCATTCTGACCAAGATCATCGCCGACACCGCTGATGTGGGCAAGGTCGAACAGGCACCCAGCGCCGAAGGCCGCACCCTTCAGATGCTGCTCATTCCTCTTCCCAAGAAGTAGTTCACCATCCGGCACGACGGGTTTTTCCCGCCGTGCCGGTGGAATTTTCGCGGGACACCGCGAGGGACGGAAATTCCGTCTCAGGAAGGAACGGACGAAAGGGCGCAAGGCGTTGTCGCGCGCGCCCGGTCACGTATTTTTTGCTTGCAGATTATGCGAAAATGCTGCATAGTCGGTTCTTTCTGATGCCCAAATCGTGCGCGTCGTTTTCGGCGCGACACGAATATCAAGGAGTTGGTTATGCCCAAGATCAAGACCAGCCGTTCCGCCGCCAAGCGCTTCAGCACCACCGGCAGCGGCAAGTTCCGTCGTCGTCGTCAGAACCTGCGCCACATCCTCACCAAGAAGGATGCCAAGCGTCGTGCCCGTCTGGGCAAGGGTGCCCTCGTCGACAGCGCGAACCTGAAGGCCGTCAAGCGCCTCATGCCCTACGCCTAAGTCCTGCTTTTTTGCAGGTTGCGTAGCTTTCGAATTTCGCCGCCCAAGGCGGCTCACCTCCCGCTGGCCTGATCTCCGCCTCGCGGGACTGCATGTGGAGGATTTTCCATGCGTGTGAAGAGAGGTCTTGCTGCCCATCGTCGGCACAAGAAATATCTGGATATGGCCAAGGGCTTCCGCGGCGGCCGCAGCCGTCTGTACCGCATTGCCCGCGAAGCCGTCGAACGTTCCCTGAACTACGCCTTTGAAGGCCGCAAGCTCCGCAAGCGCGCCTTCCGCCGTCTGTGGATCCAGCGCATCAACGCCGGCGCCCGCATCAACGGCCTGTCCTATTCCCGTCTGGTCAACGGCCTGAAGCTTGCCGGTGTGGAAATCAACCGCAAGATGCTCGCTGATCTCGCCGTGCGCGAAAAGGCCGACTTCGCCGCCATCGTCGAACTGGCCAAGTCCAAGCTGGCGTAAGTTTCCTCTTCGGAACAGCCCGCGGCCCTTGCGGCCCGAGGCACCAGATGAAGCTTTTTGGGGAGTTTTTCCCCGTAAGGGGGTGCAGGGCCTGGCTCTGCACCCCTTTTTCCTATCTTTATTCAGGCGCGCCTGAGGCGCAGCCTGCCACAAGGCCTTGCCATGGATTTCCTTGAACAATTGAATGGACTGGTCGGCAAGCTCGATGAACGCTTGAATCATATTTCGTCCGAAGCGGAACTGGAAGCGGCCCGCGTGGAATTTCTCGGCCGCAAGGGACAGCTTGCCGAACTCATGTCGCACATGCGCGAGCTTTCTCCCGAACAGCGTCCCGCCTTCGGTCAGGCCGCCAATGCGGTGAAGGAACGTCTCGTGGAGCTTTTCGAGGCGCGTCTTGCCCGTCAGGAACAGGAGCGGGAGGCCGCCTTCCTTGCCGGATTCGATCCCAGCCTGCCCGGCCGCACCCTGTGGAACGGTTCCCTGCACCCCATTACTCTGGCCATGCAGGAAGTCTGTTCCGTGTTCCAGCACATGGGCTATGAAATTGCCGGCGGTCCCGAGGTGGAAACCGACTTCAACTGTTTTGAAGCCCTCAACATGCCTCCCGAACATCCCGCCCGCGACATGCAGGACACCCTGTACATCACCGACAAGGTACTGCTGCGCACGCATACCTCCTGCGTGCAGGTGCGCACCATGATGAACCGCAAGCCTCCGCTTGCCGTCATCGGACCAGGCAAGGTGTATCGCCGCGACTCCGACGTGACCCACACTCCCATGTTCCATCAGATAGAGGGACTGCTCGTGGACAAGCACGTGACCATGGCGGACCTTCGCGGCACGCTTACGGCCTTCGTGCGCGCCGTGTTCGGAGAAAAGACCCGCGTGCGCTTCCGTCCCAGCTTCTTCCCCTTCACCGAGCCCAGCGTGGAAGTCGATATGTCCTGCACGCAGTGCGGCGGTCACGGCCATGTGAACGGCCAGCCCTGCCGCGTGTGCAAGGGGTCCGGCTGGCTTGAGATTCTCGGCAGCGGCATGGTCGATCCGGCGGTGTTTGCTTCCGTCGGCTACAACCCCGACGAGGTTTCCGGCTTTGCCTTCGGCCTCGGCGTGGAACGCGTTGCCATGCTGAAGTACGGCCTTACCGACCTGCGCATGAACTTTGAAAACGACGTGCGCTTCCTCCATCAGTTCCCTGCGTAGAGGAAGAAACGTGTGGTCGGAAAGGGAGCGGTCTTTCGTTTCCCTTCTCCCGAGTGCCCGTACCGCCTCCGTTCGTGCGGAAAGCGCAGGCGGGCAGGGAAGTCCGCTCCCCGGGGCGGATTCCCGCAGGACCATGACTTTTCATCCTCTGAGGAGAAAAACATATGCTGCTGAGTTTCAATTGGCTGAAGGAATTTGTCCCGTACGCGGGAACGGCGGAAGAGCTGGGCGAAATGCTCACCATGCTCGGACTTGAACTGGAAGAAGTGGTGCATCCCTATGCGGAAATCGAGGGCGTGGTCACCGGCCGCGTGCTTACCTGCGAGGCGCACCCCGACTCCGATCATCTCCATGTGTGCACCGTGGACGTGGGCGCCGGGGAACCTTTGAACATCGTGTGCGGTGCGCCCAACGTGGCCGCAGGTCAGCTCGTTGTCGTGGCTCCCGTGGGCTCGACTCTTCCCGGCGGACTCGTCATGAAAAAGGCCAAGCTGCGCGGGGTGCCGTCCTTCGGCATGATCTGTTCCGAGCGTGAGCTCGGCCTTGCCGACGATCATTCCGGCATTCTCGTTCTGCCCGAGAAAAACAGATCCGGCCGTCAGGTCATGCCCGGCGAGAAGTTCGTCGATGCCTATGAGCTGGACAAGGAAGTGCTGGACATCAGCATTACCCCCAACCGCTCGGATTGCCTTTCCGTGTACGGCTTTGCCCGTCTTGTGGGCGCGTATCTGAACCTGCCCGTGACCATGCCTTCCTTCCATCTGGAAGAGAAGGGCGAAGACATGAGCCATGCCGTACCCGTGGACGTGAAGGACGGCGGTTTGTGCCCCTCGTACATGGGCCGCATTCTGAAGGGCGCGAAGGTCAAGCCCTCTCCCGCCTGGATGCGTTACCGTCTGCACGGCGTGGGCGTGCGCGCCATTTCCAACCTCGTGGACGTGACCAACTACATTCTCATGGAGCTTGGTCAGCCTCTGCACGCCTTTGATCACAACAAGCTGGCGGGCGGCCGCATCATCGTGCGTCCCGCCGAGGACGGTGAAACGCTCACCACTCTCGACGGTCAGCTTCGTCAGCTCAGGGCCGGCGACGGCCTTATCTGCGACGCGGAAAAGCCGGTGGCTCTTGCCGGCGTCATGGGCGGCCTTGAAACCGAGATCACCGACGAGAGCGAAAGCGTGTTCCTCGAATGCGCCGTGTTCCGTCCCCGTTCCATCCGCATGACGGCCCGCCGTCTCGGTCTGATCAGCGAAGCTTCCTACCGCTACGAGCGCGGCGTGGATCCCACCAACATGTCCTTTGCTCTGGATCGTGCGGCCGCGCTCATGGCCGAACTTTCCGGTGCCGAAGTATGCCGCGGCGTGTGCGAATGCACGCCGAGTCCCTGGCAGGCTCCCGTGGTGCGCTTCCGTCGCAGCCGTGCCGAAGACCTGCTCGGCGTGGAACTGACCGACGAATTCTGCGCCAAGACTCTGGAGAGCCTCGGCTGCACCGTGGACCGCAGCGCGGGCGACGAGTGGAGCGTGAAGACTCCCGGCTGGCGCTATGACCTCACCCGCGAAGCCGACCTCATTGAGGAAGTGGCCATATTCAAGGGTGTGGACAATCTGGGGGAAACGCTGCCTTCCATTCCGCAGACGCTCTCTTCCTTCGGCGCTCCGGAAAGCCGTCATGCCTTCATGATGCGCGTGAAGAACTGGGCCGCGGGACTCGGTTTGAACGAAGCCGTGAACTACAGCTTCGTGGGCAACAAGGATCTCGACTTCCTCGGTCTGCCTGCCGAAGGCCGCGTGAACATCATGAATCCGCTCACCGCCGAGCAGGACGTGCTGCGTACCGAGCTTGCTCCCGGTCTGTTCCAGAACGTGCGCCACAACATCGCGCAGGGTGCAACCGGCATCCGTCTCTTCGAGGTGGCCGAAGCCTTCTGTCAGGACGCTTCCAGCGACACCACTGTGAAGGAAGTGCGTCACCTGGCCATGGTGCTCTACGGTTCCCGTTACGATGAGGCCTGGGGCCACAAGGACATGGACATGGACTATGTGGATTTGAAGGGCATTGTGGAAAAGCTCTTCGGTTTCCTGCATCTTTCCGTGCCCTCCTTTGCCATGGTGGATCATCCCTACCTTGCTCCCGCCGTGCGCATGACCATGGAAGACGGTTCCGTCGTCGGCGTCATGGGCCGCCTCAAGCCTGCGCTGGCCGATGCCTACCTGGCCCGCAAGGCCGTGTGGTATGCCGACCTCGACCTCGATCTTCTGCGTGCGCTCTCTCAGGGCAGAAAGACTCACTTCCAGCCTCTGCCGGTGTTCCCGGCCGTGCGTCGCGACATTACCTTCATCGCTCCCCGCACCATACACGTGGATGCCGTTCTTTCCGCCGTACGCGGTGCGAAGACGAATCTCATGGAGAGCGTGGAGCTTCTGGACGTGTACGAACCCAAGGACGGCAATGAGCGCAACATCACCTGCCGCATCACCTTCCGCAAGGCCGACCGCACTCTGCAGGACGGCGAAGTGGACAAGGAACGCGAAAAGATTGCCTCCTTCGTGGTGAAGAGCCTCGGCGTCCGCATCTGACGCATTCAGGCCTTCAAGCCTTTCGGGCCGCTTCCTTCGGGAGGCGGCCCTTTGTTTTCGGGGAAAATGTTCCGGCGTGCTCTTGCCGTCGCTCGTAAGCGGCTTTACTTTTCAGAACGTCAGAAGTTTCGACTTTTGCAGGCGCGTTTTTTCGTCATGCTGCAAGGCTGCCGCCGACGGAGCTTAAAAGGAAAGTTTCTGCGGTTATTGCAACACTTTGTCACAAAAAGAGTTCGGAAAATTATGGCGGAAAGGAAAGGAGTGTGACACAGGTAGAAAGAAGCGCAGGGCGGCGCGCTGCGGCAGAATTGCCGCTTTTTCACGACATTGCCTTCCGGCCGGGTGCCGGATGAGAATACGAGGTGACTATGCGTTTTTTTAAATTCTGTGCCGGAGTGGCTCTTGCCTTCTGTCTTTCCCTCGGCGGAACAGGGGCGGCGCGGGCCGTTTCCGACGTTCAGACGTTCCGTCTGGAAAACGGTCTGACCGTGCTTGTCAGGGAGGATGCCCGTTTCCCGCTGGTTTCGGTGCGTCTTTTCGTAAAGGCCGGTTCCGCATGGGAAAAGCCTGAAGAAGCGGGCATGAGCCATCTTCTGGAACACATGGTGTTCAAGGGCTCCAAGACCAGCGGTCCCGGAGTGGACAAGCGCGTGGAAAACGCCGGAGGCTCCATGAACGCCTACACGTCCTACGACATGACCACCTATCTGACCGATCTTCCGGCTGCGAAGTGGAAGGATGCCATGACCGCCGTGCGCGATCTGGCCTTTGACCCTCTGCTCAGACAGGCCGATCTGGATGCGGAACGGGAAGTCGTCATTGCCGAAAAGAAACAGCGCGGCGACAATCCCATGACCAGGCTCTTTCAGACGGCGCTTGCCCACACGTTGAAGGGAACGCCCTATGAAACTCCGGTCATAGGCACGGAAAAGGCGCTTCGCGGTGTGACTCCCGACATGATGCGCGATTACATAAAGCGGCGTTATGATCCGCGCGACATGGTGCTTTCCGTAGCCGGAGACGTTAAGGCTTCCGAAATCGTCGCCGAGGCGAAAATGCTTTTCGGCGGATACGAGAATCACAACGTGCTCAAGGTGGAACCTTCCTTCGACCCTGCCGATCTTGCGCAGGGACTGGTGGTGGACGTGCAGGCCGGCCCCTGGGACAAGGCCTTCGTGTCGCTTTCCTTCCCTCTTCCGGGGATGAAGGATGAACTTCTTCCTGCGGCCGACGTTCTGGCTCATCTGCTTTCCGGTGACGACACGGCGCTTCTGCCCGTACGTTTCCGCATTGAAAAGCCTGTGGTGGACAGCGTGAACGTGTCCGCCATGAGCTTCGAGCGTGCCGGCGCCTTCATGATTCTGGCGCAGCTTGATTCCGGCAAGGTGGCGGACTATCTGCGCGATCTGGGAAAGACTCTGGCAAATCTGAAGGCTTCCGATTTCACCGATGAAGAGATTGCCCGCGCCCGTCTGAACCTTGAGGACAGCTATCTGCGCGGTCTGGAGAACATTGCCGACATTGCCGAGACCATGGGCACGGAATACTTCTACGACCCGTCGAGTGTGGGCGGGGAACGCTATCTTGCGGCCGTGCGCGGCGTGGGACGTGAGCAGATTCAGGAAGTCATCAACCGCTGGCTGCGTCCCGATGCGCTCACCGTATCCGCTCTTGTACCGCAGGGAGAAAACGGCAAGCCTGCCGATGTGACCGACGACACGGCCCGGGCCGCCGTGGTGCAGGGCTGGCCGGAGACGGGCAGGGCCGTAAGTGCGGCATCGAAATCTGCGGATTCGTCCGCCGCCGTTCGTCCCGAAGTCGTGTCTCTCGGCGAAGGACGTACGCTTGTGCTTTTGCCCGACCGTTCTTTGCCGTACGTTTCCGCCACGCTGAGTTTTTCCGGCGGCGAACTTCTGGCTTCCGACAAGGAAGAAGGTCTGGCTACGCTTGCGGCGGCCGTGCTCACCACGGGTACGAAGAACCGCAGCCTCAGCGACATCAACGTGTATCTTTCCGGCCGTGCTTCCGGGCTTTCGGCGGGAAGCGGTCTGCGTTCGTTCAGCGTGCAGATGGACGCTCCTGCAAAATTTGCGCCCGAAGTGTTCTCTCTCGTGAAGGAAGTGCTGGAACAGCCTGCTTTCCGCAAGGAGGACGTGGAACGCGCCAAGCGTGAGCAGATTGCTTCCATTGTGAGCAGCGAGCAGAGCGCCATGGGCCTGCTCGGCCGCAATCTTCGTCATTTTCTGTTCGGAACAGGCTCCTATGCCCACAGAACGGAAGGCGATCCCGCCGTTCTTGCCTCGTACGGCCCGAAGGACGTGGCGGACTTCTGGAACAGACAGAAGGTTCGTCCGTGGGTGCTTTCCGTGGCCGGTGACTTCAACCGTTCCGAGGTGGAAGCGTTTGCGAAGTCATTGCCTGCTCCTTCGGAAAAGGCGCTTGAAAGCTCTGCACCTGCGTGGAATGGTGAGAAAACGTGGAGCATGACGTTGCCTGGCCGCAATCAGGCCGTATATCTCATGCTCTTCCCCACCGTGGGGTCTGAGGAAGCCGACAGGCCGGCCCTTCGTCTGCTTTCGGAATGCCTCGGCGGCTTTACCGGCAAACTTTATCAGGAGCTTCGCGAAAAGCAGAGCCTCGGCTATTCCGTGTTCCCCGTGGACTGGGCCGGCAAGGATGCCGGTTTCCTGGCCTTCGGCATCATTGCTTCACCGGAAAATCTGGACAAGGCGAAGGCTTCCTTTGAATCCATCGTGCGCGATCTTCATGAAAAGCTGCTGCCTGAAGAGACGCTGGAGCGGGCCAAGGCCGTGGCCGAGGCCGACTTCTACCGCGCAAGGCAGAGCCGGGCCATGCGTGCGGGCGAGGGGGCTGCCAATATTCTCAACGGACATGATCTCGACTACAGCCGGAAGAACCTTGAGGCCATGAAGGCCGTAGATGCGAAAACGCTGCGGGATGTGGCCCGCAGGTATCTCGACTTGAACAGAGCCTACGACCTTCGCGTGACCCCGTAAAAGGGCGCGACGAAACGGACCGTCCTGCGTTTTGCGGGACGGACTTGACTGTACACAAAGAGGGCGGCGGAACATTCCGTCGCCCTCTTTTCATAGTGATGTGTGTTTGCCTGCTCGTCGCTGGGTCTTTCGGCAGAGAAAGGTGCGGTAAGTTTTCTCGTGTGTTTTCATGAGCAGCCAGGTGCCACGTGTTGCAGTGCCTTGCCTGCCGCCTTGCGGAAGCTCTGCTTCCGCAAGGCGGTGAGAAGAGCGTCAGGCGTGCGTCCAGTCTATGACGGGAACGGCTTCTCCCAGTTTTTTTTCTATGGCCGCCTTCATGGCGTCGGCGTGGGGACAGGGCATGTCGATGGGCTTGCCCTTGCGTATGCAGGAAGCGAGAAACACTGCTTCGGCTCCCCGGTCCACCAGCATTTTTGCCCGCGCTACGGCGCGTTTGCCCGGACAGCCTCCGCAGCTGACGAAACCCACGATCTCGCACGGCGCAAAGGGTTCAAAGGCAAAGGTTCCTGCCTGAGCGCATTTGAAGTCCGTGGTGCCGGGGCAGAGGTCTTCCGTCTGCTGGCAGCGTATGATGCCTATTTTCTTCATGATGTCCTCCTTGTCGCAGTACGCGGCGCAATGCGGTCGGCAATGAGTTTATGCCGGAAGCGAGGGAACGCGCAAGCGTTCGGGCGTAAAAAGGAAAGATCGCCGTTCCTTGCAAAATATTTCACGCCGGGAAAGAGTTTGAAACGTGACTTTCTTTACAGCTCATGTACAAGGGAGCTGTCGAAGGTTGTCGACTCCCCTGGATAACCAGAGATTCTCATACTCTTCTCCTCCATACCCCCCCCCTTTCGTTCCGGCCGGTTCGTTGCTCCACGAACCGGCCGGTTTTTTGCGAAGAAAGCGGAAAAGGGAGGGATGCGCGGAACGCATTTTCCTCACGGGAAAGGAGCGTTGGAGAAACGTTTTTCCGGCATGAAAAAAGCCGGATACGGAATCCGGCTTTCTTTAATTGTCGTACATGGGGAAAACGTGCGTCAGTTTTCCGGCTCGTCCCTTGTTTCTTCCGGCAGCTTTTCCACCAGAATTTTGTCCACCATGTTGCCGTCCATGTCCACGACCTCGAATCTCCAGCCCTGCCATGCGACATGATCGCCTTCGCGGGGAATTCTTCCGGTAAGGTACATGAACATTCCGCTCAGAATGGTGTAGTACCCCTTGTCTTCGTCGGGAAGATTCTGAATGCCGAGTCTGTCTTTCAGCTCCAAAACGGGAATGCTGCCGTCCATGAGCCAGCTGCCGTCTTCTCTCTGTACGGCCCAGGCGTCTTCATGCGGTGTGCCTATTTGTCCGGCCATTACCTTGAGAATGTCGCGCGGCGTGACTATGCCCTGAAGCGTGCCGTATTCGTCCACAATGAAGGCCATGTGCAGCCCCTTCTCCTGAAAACGCTTCAGAAGTTCCAGACTGGTGAGTGTTTCCGGAACGAAAAAGGGGGCAAGGCTCTGTTCGGTGAGTTCACGGGAAAAGGTTTCGGCATCGGGCATTTTTCCCGCGCACAGAAGAAGAGCCTGATTGGTGCGTATGACGCCCGTGAGATTGCCGAGTCCTCCCCGGCATACGGGAAGCCAGGAATGTTCGAAGCGGGCCAGGGTTTTCAGATTGTCTTCCGGGGAAAGTCGAGTGTCCAGAAAACGTATGTCGGCGCGGGGAACCATGATGGAGCTTACCGGCCTGTCGTCAAGGCGGAAGACGTTGCGGAGCATGTCTCGCTGTCTTCTTTCTATGGCCCCTGCTTCGGAGCCCTCATCGATCATGGCCTGTATTTCTTCTTCCGTAACGGTCTGATTGTCGTCGGGGCGGGTTCCCATAAGACGGAGAAGCGCGCTGGTGGACCAGGAGAGCAGAAGAACGAAGGGCGCACTTATGGTTTCCAGTGCCGTCATGGGGCGGGCCACGAGGCAGGCCATTTTTTCCGGAGCTATCTGCCCGAGTCTCTTGGGAACGAGCTCTCCGATGACGATGGAAAGATACGTGACGGCGATGACTACGATTACCGTGGCCAGCATTCCCGACGTGGCGGCCTGAATGCCCAGACTTTCCTGCATCCAGGTGGAGAGCGGACCGGCCAGCGCCGATTCGCCGAAAATGCCGCTCAGAAGTCCTATGGACGTAATGCCTATCTGTATGGCGGAAAGAAAGCGGGTGGGATTTTCGCCGAGACGGATGGCGGCCTGAGCCGATTTGTCTCCGGCGGCCGCTTTCGATGTCAGTCTCGCCTTGCGGGCTGTGACGAGCGCGATTTCGGACATGGCAAAAATGCCGTTCAGAACGATGAGCACTATAAGAATGAATATTTCCATGGAATCATTGTCATGATAATATTGTTCATGTCAACATATTTTTTGAATTTTCTCTGCATAAAAGGAATTTGTAAATAATTTTTATATTTTTATTTCATGCAGATAAATTATGCATTTTGTTATTAATGATGAATATTGCATATTATGCATTGTATTGTTGGTGTGTGATTTTTAATAAAAATATTTTTAAAAATAATATTAATAAAAATTATCTATATTTTATTTATGATATTGAAGATATGGGAAATTATTTTTTTAATAAAAATTACGGATGAATGAAGAATTGTTGATGTGCATGGAAGTGTCGAGTCGATGATATTACGTTTGAAGACAATAATGTCCCGGCCGGTTTCGGTTGCCCGGAAAGAACTTTGCGTCTATGGTCAGAGGGAACCTGGCCCGCCGCAGCGATTTCGGCGGGAATCTTTTTTCGGAGATGCGTCATGAAGCGCGTTCTTGTTTTTCTCAAGCAGTGGGCTCTGCTTTTGGCCATAGTGACCGGAGCCGTGGGGCATGCTTTCTTTTCCCATTTTTCCGCGCTGTCGCCTTTTCTGCTCATGGCCATGCTGCTGTTTACGTTTTGCGGAATGTCGCTGAAGACGGTGCGCATTCACAGGCTGCACGTCATTCTTCTTGCCCTGCAGCTGGTCGGCAGTCTGGCTTCCTACATGATTCTCGTACGCTGGAACGCTCTTGCGGCGCAGACCGTGGGACTCATCCTTCTCGTGCCCACGGCCACGGCGGCCGCCACCATAACCGGAATGCTGGGCGGCAGCGTGGGGTTTCTTGCAACGTATGTATTTCTCGGCACGTTTTTTTCCATTGTGGCCGCGCCGCTTCTTGTGCCCGTCATGGCTCCGGGGCATGTGGACATGCCGTTTCTGACTTCCATGATATCGGTGCTTTTCAAGGTCGGCCCCATTCTCGTGCTGCCCCTTGTCTGCGCACTGCTTCTTCAGAGGTTTGCGCCGAATGTCTGTGAGGGTATCATACGCCGCAGCATCGTATCTTATTATCTCTGGGTGCTCATGCTGCTCATTCTCATGGGAAGCACCTTCGACATGCTTCTTGCTCCCGGCAGAAAGGATGTGGGAACGGAAATCGTCATTGCCGGAGCCGGAGTCGTTGTGTGCATGCTCCAGTTCATGGTGGGCAAGTTCGTGGGCGGCCTGTATCATCACCGCATTTCCGCCGGACAGGCTCTGGCGCAGAAGAATCTCATGCTGGCCATGTGGCTGGCGTTTCAGTATTTTGACCCGCTGGTTGTGGTCGGTCTTGCCGCCTATTCCATTGCCCAGAACGTGTTCAACTCCACGCAGCTGTGGCTGAAGGGGCGCATGGATGCCAGAGTGCAGCAGCGGCTGCACGTATATCACGAGAAAAAGCACGCCGTTTCCGGCAGTGCGGACGAAAAGGCGTAAGAGGCGAAAGCGGAGAATGTTCCGGGCCGATGGCGGCCATGAGTCAGGAGGGGGATCTCAGCATGAGAGTATGCGTGATGCAGATGGACGTGGTGAAGGGGAACAGAGAAATCAACCGGGATACGGTGCGGCGTCTGACGGCAAAGGCCATGGAAAACGCCTGTCCGCCGGACGTTCTGGTTTTGCCCGAGCTCTGGTCCACGGGATACGACCTTTCGAGGGCCGGTGAGCTGTCTTCCCCCATGGGGGAGGACGATGCGGCATTCCTCGGCGGGCTGGCCCGCAGACATCATGTGGCCTTTGCGGGAGGCTCCGTGCTTTCCGAGGAAAACGGCGTCGTCCGCAACCGTGCGCAGGTCATCGACAGTGATGGAAGGTATGTGACCGGTTATGACAAGGTGCATCTGTTCCGTCTCATGGACGAGCACAGGTATCTTGCTCCGGGAAGCGGACTGACGCTGTTCGATTTCGGGGGAATGCGCTGTGCGCTGGCCATATGTTATGACATCCGCTTCTGCGAATTCATACGGAAGGCTGCCGTGGAGGGGGCGGAGGTGCTTTTTGTCGGCGCCGAGTGGCCGGTTGCGCGGTGGGAGCACTGGGAAACGCTGCTGAGAGCCCGGGCCGTGGAGAACGAGATGTATGTCGTCGCCTGCAATCGTTGCGGAACGACGGGGACGGAAACGTTTGCCGGGCGTTCCATGATTGTGGCTCCCGACGGCACGCTGCTCGCTCATGCCGGAGAGGAGGAACAGGTCGTTTGCGCCTCTATTGATGCCGCATTCGTCCGCAGAATGCGGGAAACCATTCCCGTGTTTCAGGACAGAGTGCCGGAACTTTACTGAACGAGCCGGGATTGCTGAACGGACGGAATCCGCCGTCGTGAAGATTTGAGCGGAGAAATGTAGGGCATGAAAAAAGCGCCTTTGTTTGTGAAGGCGCTTTTTTCATGCCCTAGTGGCGGGGAAAAGGCCGCCGTGTCTTATATCTTTATGATGCCGAGAGCCGCAGCCACGGAGGATACGAGCACTACGAGCAGCAGCACGGGGGCCAGCCAGGAAATGCAGATGCGGAAGACTTTTTCGCCGTGGAAGGCGGAGGATATCTTCACTTCGGAAATGAGATTTTCTATGCCTACGATGCGGCCGATAAGCAGGCAGGTGAGCATGGCGGCCAGCGGGCAGAGAATGAGGCTGGCGAGGAAGTCCATCATGTCGAGGATGCTGAGACCGGCAATGGAAATGAAGTCCCATACGCCGAAGCCGAGGGAGCAGGGCACGCCGAGAGCGATGGCTTCGAAGGTCATGAACAGAGCGCTCTTTCTGCGCGACCAGTGAAGCTCGTCGGTAAGGGTGGAAACGCAGGTTTCCATGATGGAAATGCTGGAGGTGAGGGCGGCAAAGAACACCATGAGGAAGAACACCGCACCGATGATGCCGCCGAAGCCCATGCTTTCGAAGATCTTGGGAATGGTGATGAACATGAGCGAGGGGCCGGCGTTCAGGGCCTCGGCGGTGCCGCCGGAGAAGGCGAACACGGCGGGAATGATCATGAATCCCGCAAGAGTGGCAACGAGGGTATCCATGAGGCCTATGCTGTAGGTGGCCTCTTCGACGTTGACTTCCTTCTTCATGTAGGAGCCGTAGGTGATGAGAATGCCCATGCCTATGGACAGGGAGAAGAAGAGCTGTCCACAGGCCGCCACCACGGTCATGATGGAGAACTTGGAGAAGTCCGGCACCAGGTAGTAGTAGATGCCAGCGCCCGCGCCGGGACGGGTCATGGAATACACGGCCACGATGACGGCGAGAATGAGCAGCAGGGGCATCATGATGCGCGATGAGCGTTCCACGCCGCCTTCCACGCCCTTGAGAATGATGCCGAGCGTGCAGCCGAGGAAGATGAGGTTCCAGATGATGGGCTCAAGCGGGGAGGAAATGAAGCCGCCGAAGTAGCCGTCGGCAGCCACAAGGTTCACGTCGCCCACCACGTATTCGAACAGATATTTTACGATCCAGCCGCCGATGAGGCAGTAGTAGGGCAGAATGAGCATGGGCACGACGGCGTTGATCCAGCCGCCGAACACGAGAAAGGGGTTGCGCTTCATCTGTCCGAAGGCGCGGTAGGCTCCCACGGGGCTGAGTCTTGTCTTTCTGCCGAGACTCGTTTCGGCCACGATGAGCGCGTAGCCGAAGGTGAGCATGAGAATGAGATAGACCAGCAGGAAGATGCCTCCTCCGTACTTGGCGGCGAGATAGGGGAATCGCCAGATGTTTCCGAGACCTACGGCAGAACCGGCCACGGCGAGAATGAAACCTATGTTGCCGGAAAAGAGGCCGCGGGCACTGCCTTTGCCTGAATCGGAAGATGCCTGCTGGGACATGTGTGACTCCTGAAAGAAAAAGTGTTCGCAACAGAATATAAGAAGGAAGGAAAAATGACAAGCCGGAAATGTCTTTTTGCCTCAGAAAGAGAGGGAATGAATCGTCCGTGAGCGGCATGAGCTTTCCGTCACAGGGCCGTGACGGGTAAATGCCATACTATCTTCATGAAAATGTCATCGTGCCGTGACGTTCTTCTGCCGCATTCATGGTATCCTGCCTTGTGATATTTGCCGAAGCGCGGAGGCTGCGTGATAAAGTTGCCGTGTTCTGCCGGTGTATCATCGTTTTTTTCAAGATGGCCTGCTAGTCTTTTTTTAACGGAAGCGGCGGTCGGGCCGGATCCGGCTTGAAAAGACCGACAGTTTTCCAACGTTTCATTCGGAGGGCACCATGGAAGCGAGAGCTCTTGAACGTCTGAACGCCGAACTTGAGGAGGAGCAGGAAAGACTGCGCTACCTGCAGGGACTTTTTCAGGGCGAGGCCATGCCGGACATGCTGGACGACGCCATGCACATGGAGTCCGTGCGTTTTGCCGGGGCTCTTGCGGATCGCAGCGCCAGAAGACTCAGCGTGCTGCGCCGGCTTTCGCTCGGGGGAGCATGGGGAGAGAGATACTGCGAAGACTGCGGCGAACCCATTCCGCTTTCCCGCATACTGGCTGCTCCGGAATGCGTATGCTGTCGCGACTGCCAGGCCCTGCGCGAGGGAGAGGCGGAAAGAGAGGTCGAGGACTGATTTGTGTCCCCGGATGTCATAAGACTGTAATACTGATGTCACATGGCTCTGTCATGCTGCTCCGAAATCAATACGACAGCTGATAACGGAGTATGAGTATGTCATTTTTTACAGCCATGCAGCTTCTCGGCGGTGTGGGAATTTTTCTGTATGCCATTAAGCTTATCAGTGAATCCCTGCAGATGGTGGCCGGTGAGAGGCTGCGCAACATCATAGGAATGTTTACAAAAACGCCCGTCATGGGCGTTTTTTTGGGTACGGCTGTTACCATGGTCATTCAGAGCAGCAGTGCCACCACCGTCATGACGGTGAGCTTTGTGGATGCCGGACTCATGAATCTCATGCAGGCCATAGGCGTCATCATGGGTGCCAACATAGGCACCACGGTCACAGGACAGATTCTGGCTTTCAGGGTCAAGGATCTGGCCTATCTGTTCGTTATTCTGGGCGTGCTGCTCATTTTTGTCTGCTCTTCCAAGAAACTCAAGCACGTCGGTGAAGGTCTGCTCGGCTTCGGTCTGCTCTTCATAGGCATGCAGACCATGGAAAGTTCCATGGCATTTCTGCGGGACAGGCAGGACTTTTTCCTTGCCTTCAGCGACAATCCGCTGCTCGGTCTTGCCGCAGGCACGCTTCTTACCCTGCTCGTGCAGTCCAGTTCGGCCACCGTGGGCCTGACCATAGCTCTCGGCGTGCAGGGACTTCTTCCTCTTGAGGCGGCCATTCCCATCATTTTCGGCGACAACATAGGCACCACGATCACGGCGGTGCTTGCCGCTCTCGGCACGGGGCGGGCCGCACGTCAGGCCTGTGCGGCGCACGTGCTGTTCAACGTCATAGGCGTGTGCATCTGGCTGCCGCTCATGCCCCTGTGGATAGGGTTCATAGAAGCGTCATCTTCCTCCATCGGTCATCAGATAGCCAACGCTCATACCATGTTCAACATCTGCAATACGATTCTTTTCCTGCCCTTCGTACGGCCCTTTGCGGCGCTGATACGCAAAATCATTCCCGATGCCAAGCACATCGACCGTCGCGACGCCGTGTATCTTGATCCTCTGCTCATTCAGCGCACTCCCGTGGTGGCCGTGAGCGCCGTGAAGCATGAATGCCGTCACATGGGCGAGGTCGTTCTTGATCTTCTGGATCGCACGGAAAAGGTGTTCTTCGAACATAAGGAAGAGCAGAAGGAAGAAGTCCTTCGCCTGGAAGAAAAGCTGGACGGACTGGAAGAAGCCATACGCAGCTATGCTTCCGACATCATGCAGACCGGCCTGGACGGCAGGGACGCCGAAATTCTTGAGGCCTGCGTGGTGAGCGCGGGCGATCTTGAGCGAATAGGCGACAAGGGAAAGCGGCTCATAGATTTTTATGAATACCGTAAGAAAAGGGGAGACGACTTTTCTTCCGAGGCCATGAAGGAAGTGCGCGCGCTTTTCCATGAGACCCGCAGGTCCGTGCGTCTTGCCCTGGCCGTGTTCGACACCGAACCGTTTACCGAAAAGGACAAGGCTGCGCTGGACGGGCTTGCCGACCGCGTGCGGGAACAGGAGTCCCTGCTGCGGGCCAGCCATGCTTCCAGACTCAGTTCCGGCCACTGCTCTCCCGAATCCGGGCTCGTGTTCATCGACGTGCTTGGAGCCATAGAGCAAATGGCGTATCGTTCAAGAAAGATCGCCGACCATATGGCCGGACAGCAGAGCGCGGAGGCATAAGTCGTGACTGAAAAGAAGGAAAGGATTTCAGAGTCCCGGCAGTCGGACCAGAAGAAGATCGATCTTTCGTCACAGGACTATTACCTGAACAGAGAGTTGAGCTGGCTCGACTTTAACGCCCGGGTTCTTGAAACGGCGCTGGATGAGAGGCTTCCTCTTCTGGAACAGACCAAGTTTCTTGCCATATTCTACAATAATCTGGATGAATTTTTCATGGTGCGCGTGGCCAAGGTGCTGCGTCAGTACCGTGAGGGCGCGGAAAGCGCCGAAGCCGACCGCATGACGCCCGCCCGACAGCTTGCCGAAATACGCCGCAAGGCTTCGGTTCTGCTTTCAAGGGCAAGCGATCACTGGCAGAAGAAGCTCGTGCCGCTTTTGCGGGAGAGGGACGTGCATCTTGTGCATTACGACGAGCTTACGGAAAAGCAGCGGCGTTTTCTGCTGGCCTATTTCCGTGACGAGATTTACCCCGTGCTTACCCCGCAGGCCATAGATCCGGGGCATCCTTTTCCCACCATTTCGAACCTGAGTCTGAATTTCATCATCCGGCTTCAGGGACGGGACGGCATAGCCCGTTTTGCCAGACTGCGCTGTCCGAGCAACGTGCCGCGCTTCATCTTCATTCCGCGCAACAAGGAGGCCAAAACCTACGCCTCTCTCGGCCTCAAGGCCAATGTGCGCGACGCGGACATTCTTCTTCTTGAGGAGCTCATCGAGGAACATCTCGAACTGCTGTTCCCCGGTTACACGGTCATGGATTCAGGCCTGTTCCGCATTACGAGAAATACCGACGTCAATATCGACGAGGATGAAAGCGACGATCTGCTCGAAGCCGTGCAGGACATGGTGGAGCAGCGGCGCTTCGGCGGTGTGGTGCGTCTTGAGACGGCGCGCGGCATGTCCACGGATCTTTCGGAATTTCTCATCAAGCATCTGGGGCTCAAGCCTTTCCAGATCTATCGCGTCAAGGGTCCGCTGGCCTTTGCGCAGTTCATGTCCCTCTACGGACTCGACAGGCCCGGTCTCAAGATTCCGGGACACAGTCCCGTGGTGCCTGCCGTTCTCCAGACGGACAGTCTGTTCCGCATCATCCGCAAGCAGGACGTTTTTCTGCATCATCCCTACGACAGTTTCACTCCCGTGCTGGATTTCGTGCAGAAGGCCGCCGAGGATCCGGACGTCATTTCCATCAAGCAGACGCTTTACCGCGTAGGCAACGATTCGCCCATCGTTCGTTCGCTCATTGAGGCCAGAAGGCACGGCAAGCAGGTGACGGCCGTGGTGGAACTCAAGGCCCGTTTCGATGAAGAGCGCAACATCACCTGGGCGGAGGAGCTGGAGCGCGAGGGCGTGAACGTGGTGTACGGCTTCGTGGGCATGAAGATTCATGCCAAGCTCTGCCTTGTGGTGCGCCGGGAGGCGGAAGGCGTGGTGAGCTATGCCCATATAGGCACGGGCAACTACAATGCCTCCACGGCCAGAATGTACACCGACATGGGCATTCTCACCTGTCAGCCCGACATCTGTGCGGACATGGCCGATCTTTTCAACGTGATGACCGGTTACGCGGAAAAGGACAACTACAGGGAGCTTCTCGTTTCGCCGAACGCCATGCGCCGCAGGCTCATAGAGCAGATTCAGAACGAAATAGCCGTCTGCGCCCGGGGCGACGGCGGCGAAATCATCATGAAGTGCAATCAGCTCGTGGACCGAAAGATCATCCGCGCGCTGTACACGGCATCCATGGCAGGCGTGAAGGTGAACCTCATCGTTCGCGGCATCTGCTGCCTCATTCCCGGGATTCCCGGCGTGAGCGAGAACATCACGGTGCATTCCATCGTGGGGCGTTTTCTTGAACATGCGCGCGTGTACTGGTTCCGCAATGGAGGCGACTCCTGCATGTTCATGGGCAGTGCGGACATGATGTCCCGCAATCTGGACAGGCGCATCGAGGTGCTCACTCCCGTACTTGACGAGAACATACGCCGTACGCTTCTTGAGGTGCTCAGACTCCAGCTTGCCGACAACATGCAGGCATGGGAACTGCGCGGAAACGGAGAATACGTTCGCCTGAGTCCTGCGGACGGCGTTGAGCCTGTGAATTCTCAGGAGCTTCTTCTGAAGCGCTGAGCCGCTTCATTTTTTCATGGAGGAATTTATGGTCAAGTCAGCAGGAAAGAACGGCAGAAGCCGCCGGTCGGGCACAAGAACCCGCGCCGGACGCGCAGGCTCTGCGGAAGAGGCGGCTGTGAGCATGAGTGAGAATGTTTCCGTCGAAACTCTGGAGATCGCCGCAGACACGAGCGGGGAATCAACGTCCGAATCGGCGTGCGGAAACGGCCATGAGGAAGAAAAGATTTGCGAGAACGGCATGAGCCGGGATGCCGAAACGACGGAAAACGGACCGGAAGGAGAAACTCGCGAAGAGGAACCGGCGGTGGACGCCGGAACGAGGGCAGAAGCTTCTCCCGCATCTGCCGAGCGCGTTCCCGGCGATCTTGATATTCTCCGGGGCAAACTTCTGTGCGAGGAGCTGGAACAGAACGCCGTGGAGCAGATGTTCCAGTGGATGAAGGAACATTCCGCCGAGGAAGAGAGTCTGAGCGCGAATCTCGGCGAGGTTTCCGGCACGGCTCTTTTGGAAGCCGTGCATCACGGACGCCATGTGGCCATGCTTTCTCTTTTTCTTTTTGAAGCGTTTTCGCGCAGATTCGAGCTCGACATCCGCTGGGCCAGGCTCCTGGCTCAGGCCGCATTGTGGCACGACCTCGGCTTTGCCGCCGGCGGACGTCGCCGTCATCACAAGCGCAGCATGGAAATCATTGAAGCCAACGACAGACTTTCTCTTTCTTTCGGGCTTGAGGACTCCGACCGGTCTCTGGTGGCGCTGCTTGCCCGTTATCATCGTCGAGCCTGGCCGGGCATGAAGCACAGGCGTTTTGCCGCGCTTTCCCGGGAAGAGCGCAAGGGACTGTGCGGAGCTGCGGCCATTTTGAGAGTGGCCGATGCGTTGGACTACCGGCACAGAGGGGCGGTGGAGGAACTGCGCGTCACGCTTCGCCGCAGGACGGTCCGCCTTGTCTGCTTCGGAGCGGAATCCTGCCGGAAGGAATGCCGTCGCGCTCTGAAGAAGGGAGATTTTCTTGAAAGCCTGTACGGCGGGCGACTGGAAGTCGAGCAGGGCAGGGAAGGAGACAGGGATGTCCTCTGAAAATCCTGCCGCAGGCGTGCGCACCGTTGCCATCATGGATCTGGGATCGAACTCCCTGCGCATGATGATAGTCCGCGTCGGTGAAAACCGGGTGACCAGCGTACTCAATCAGGTGAAGCAGATGGTGCGGCTCGGTGAAGGGGCGTTTGAGGCTCACAGGCTCCAGCCCGAGCCCATGCGGCGTACCATTGCCGCGCTGCGAGGCTTTGCCGGAATGTGCCGCTCCTACGGCGTGGACGAGGTTGTGGCACTGGCCACGGCCGCCGTGCGCGATGCGGAGAACGGGCAGGAGTTCATGGATGAGATACGCCGGGAAACAGGCATAGACTTTACGGTGATTTCCGGCAGGGAAGAGGCGCGTCTCATCTGTCGCGGCGTGTCCGTGGCTCTTGAACCCTTTGCCGGAAAGCGCATGTTCATCGACATCGGCGGCGGCAGCACCGAGCTTTCCGTGGCAAGCGGAAGCAACATTCTGGAACTGGAGTCCCTCAAGCTCGGAGCCGTGCGCCTTGCCGGTCTGTTTCCCTGTTCCGATGCGGTGAGTCCCCAGCGATATGCGGAAATGCAGAAATACGTGCGCGATCATGCCGTTCTGCCCCTTCAGCGCATGGAAGCCCAGGGGCCCGGCGAACTCGTGGGCAGTTCCGGTACCATCCAGAGCCTTGCGGAAATGGCCGTGGCCATGGAACGCGAAAGCGGAAGAAAAACCGGCGACACCACGGAACTTTTGAGCTACAGCTCTCTTCGGCGCGTGGTGAAGGCGCTCTGCGAACGCAACGAAGAACAGAGAATGTCTCTGCCCGGCATGAATCCCCGGCGTACCGGCATTCTCATTCCCGGCGCAGCCATATTGCAGACCGTCATGGAGGAGCTGGATTTCGATTCCGTGCGTGTTTCCGGCCGGGGGCTTCGGGACGGCGCGCTGGCCGACTATCTGGAGAGAATATTTCCGGAAAAGGGGCGTCTTTCCGTGCGCGACGAGAGCGTGCTCCGTCTGGCAAGACTGTGCCGCTTTGAGGAAGTGCATTCCCGGCATGTGGCAAAGCTTGCGCTCATGCTCTTTGACTCGGCTCGGGAACTCGGTCTGTACCGGGGGCCTGCCAGAATGCGCGAGCTGCTGTACTATGCCGCGCTTCTGCACGATATCGGCATCTTCATTTCCTTCACGAAGCACAACGTGCACAGCCACTATCTCATTCAGAACAGCGAAATGCTCGGCTTCACGCAAAAGGAAGTGTCGCTCATGGCCGCGCTTGCCCTGTATCACAGGTACGGGTATGCCAAAAAGGACAAGGGCTGCGTTGTCACGCTTGCCGAGGACTGGCAGGAACATGCCCGGTATCTTTCCCTTTTTCTCAGTCTGGCCGAGGGCATGGACAAAAGTCATCGGCAGGCCGTGGTGTCTGCAGAGTTCGTTCGGAAGGAACAGGGGCTTGCGCTTGTCGTTTGCGCCTCCGTGCCCTGCCCCGTGGAAAAGGAGAGATTGAAGCGCTGTTACAAGGCTCTGGAAAAGTGCTTCGGCAAGACGGTCGTGATGTGGGAATCCGCGTCGTGAGGCCTTTTCGTGAGCGGTCAAGACGCCCGGTCCCCTGGGAGCGGGCGTCTTGACGTATGCGCGTCGGAAGAGGCTGTTCGTCGTACTGATTCCGCTTCTGCCGGCAGGTTCATGCGAAAGGGCCCTCTTTTCTGTGCAGTGAGAAAAGAGGGCCTGTGTTTTGATTTCGGCAGGGGGAGGCTCCGGGAAACGTGCCGGAGAAGCATTCCTGCGGGCTGTCAGTTGCCGGTCATGTTTCTGTGCAGAAGCTCGTGTTCCCTGCCCTTGAGCAGAGTGGCGTAAAGCGTGTCGAGCAGAGGGTTCTCGCTGGTTTTCTTTATCTGCATGTTGATGTCCGCTTCGTACAGCGAGTCGCGGCGGGCCCGGAACATGTTGCCGTGAGAGGAAACCGGCTGTCCGCCGCCCATGATGCAGCCGCCGGGACAGGCCATGAACTCCACGAAGTCATAGTTCTTGCCGCCTTCACGAATGGCATTCAGCACCATGTCGGCATTGCGCAGCCCGCTGACCACCGCCGCCCGGATATCTCTGTCGCCGCAGCGGAAGGTGAACTCGCGCACGCCGTTTTCCTCGCGCACGCCGACTTTCTTGAGCGCATCTATTTCCTGCCGGTTGTGGCCGGCAATGAAGTTGCGCAGCACGGCTTCGGTCACGCCGCCGCTTGCGCCGAATATGAGGCCCGCGCCGGACGTGATGCCGAAGGGCATGTCCGCCGCATCCTTGTCCGCGCCGTTCAGCGTAAGTCCGTAGCTCTGAATCATGCCTATGAGTTCTTCCGTAGTCAGAACATAATCCACGTCCTGTCTGCCGTTCGTACGCGATTCGGGACGAAGTATTTCGTCCTTTTTGGCCGTGCAGGGCATGATGGCCACGGAAACGAGGCGGCGTCCCTTTTCATCGGGGGACTTGTCGTCCCAGGCGCGCAGCACCGCGCCGAACATCTGCATGGGGGAACGGCAGGTGGAAAGGTTGGGAATGAACTCGGGATGCTTCTTTTCGCAGAAGCGCACCCACGCGGGACAGCAGCTCGTAAAGAGCGGCAGCTTTTCCCCGGATGCGAGCCGGGCTTCAAGTTCGCGGCTCTCTTCGGTAACGGTGAGATCGGCACCGAAAGCCGTATCATACACTTCCTCGAATCCCAGACGGTGCATCACCGTAACGAGGCGGTTCATGACGTTTTTTCCGGCGGGGAAGCCGAATCTGTCGCCTATGGCGGTGCGCACGGCCGGGGCCACCTGAGCCACCACCTTGTTTTTCGGGTCTGCAAGGGCGGCCCATACCTCATCCACGGTGCTTTTTATGGAAATGGCGCCCGTGGGACAGACCACGCGGCACTGGCCGCAGCCCACGCAGTCGGTTTCGGCCAGACGGCGGTTGTAGGCCGGAGTGACCAGCGTGGCGACGCCCTTTCCGGCAAAGTCCAGAGCGTCCACGGCCTGAATGTTGTCGCACATGCGCACGCAGTCGCCGCAGAGTATGCATTTGCTCGGCGTGCGCACGATGCAGTTGGAACTGTTGTCCACGTCGTGGTGTTCCTGCGCACTCTTGAAGCGAATGCTTCTCACTCCCATGCGTTCGGCCAGATTCTGCAGATGGCAGTCGCCGTTCTTGTTGCACACCGTGCAGTCGCGATCGTGGGAGGCGAGCAGAAGCTCAAGCAGTGTGCGGCGGTATTTGCGCAGCTCCGGCGTGTTGGTCTGAATGTTCATGCCGTCGCGCGGGCGCACCGTGCAGGAGGCGAAATAACGGCCTTCTTCGTCCTTGACCGTGCAGAGACGGCAGGCGCCGTACACGGAAAGTTCCGAAACGTAGCAGAGCGTAGGCAGATCGATGCCCGCCTTGCGTATGACCGTCAGCACATTGGTTTCATCGGTGAATTCGACGCGGATGCCGTCGATGATCATGCTGCCCATGGTTAATCCTTGATGGAAATGGCGCCGAACTTGCAGTTCATCATGCAGGTGCCGCATTTGATGCACAGTTCATGATTGATGACGAAAGGCTGCTTGATAACGCCCGTTATGGCGTGTACCGGGCAGAGGCGGGAGCATTTGGAACAGCCCTTGCAGCGTTTGGGGTCGATGTCGAAGAATATGAGTTCCTGATAGGGACCCGGCAGATACTCTTCAATCACGCGTTCATCCCCGCCCTGATGCTCAAGCACGGAAAGAACCTGCCGTGCAATGCTTTTGCCGAGTCCGCAGCGGGCGGTGTGGTCTATGAGCGTGCCGAGCTCGGAGAGCAGGGCGAGTTCTTCCTCCGAAGGGGAGGGAAGCGGTGAGTCGGTGAGAATCTGCTGCATCTGCCTCGTGCCTTCCCGGCAGGAAATGCACTTGCCGCAGCACTGGTCGCTGGTGAATTTTTCAAGAACGGCCAGAGCCTTCTGTGTTTCCGGTGACTTTTCCATGATGGCGTCCGAAAGGTGTGAAGATGATGACGGGCGGCGGGACGGCGCCCGGCGTCGTGGCATGAAGCCGGAGTGCGGTGCCTTTGCATCCGCGCAGCTGAAAGAACTTTCCCGCCTGCCGGCCGCACTGCGGAACGCGGTACGGATGACGTCAGAATGTAGCCGGGCAGCACAGGCGTTGTAAAGCCTGCACTCATTGTTCCGGAAGGGAACAATGTGAGTTTTTTTCTTCGTGCCGTCCGCGATGCTTCAGGCCGTTCATGTTCTTTCATGTCGGCGCTTGACGCCATGATTTCCAGCCGTTACAAGTAGATATCATGTGAACTGTCTGCCGCGCACCTGCATGCGCGGATTCCTTCGGGGGAGACGTATGGACATCACGGTGGACGCAGTTCTTGCCATGGCGCCGGACGAGGCATCGGTCAAGGCCGCGCGGGGCCTGGCCTCGCCGGGCAAATGGCAGTCGCTCGGATTCGATGACGCCGCAGTCTGGGGGCTTTGCCAGGGCAGCGGCTCGAAACCCTATCAAACGAAGGTCGATCTTTCCGGGCCGGCCTGTTCCTGTTCCTGTCCCAGCCGGAAAATTCCCTGCAAGCACGCCCTTGCGCTTCTTCTGCTTCTTGCAGGGCAAAGAGAGGTCTTTGTCGAGGGCGACAGGCCCGACTGGGTGAACGAGTGGCTGGAAGGCCGTCGGCAGAGGGCTGCAAAGAAGGAAGAAAGCAGGGCGGTCAAAAAGAATGCCGCTCCCCCGTCTCCCCGAAAGGAAGCCGCAAGGCTTGAACGCATGAGTGCGGGGCTCGATGAGCTTTGCCGCTGGATGAACGATCGTGTGAGCCAGGGGCTTTCGTCGCTGTCCGGACATTATGAGGAGTGGGACAGGCTGGCGGCGCGCATGGTGGATGCGCAGATGCCGGGCATGGCCGCAAGGCTGCGCGACATGGCGTCGCTTGTGGACTCCGGAGACGACTGGCCCGCCGTGCTGCTCGGCAGAATGGGGCAGCTTCAGCTTCTTGCGGACGCTTTTTCCCGCCTGGACGGCCTTTCTCCCGGCCAGCAGGCGGACGTGCGCGCCGCACTCGGCTGCCTTCCGGACAAGGATGCCGTTCTTGCCGGGGAAGACCGGGTTTCCGACGTGTGGAACGTCATAGGCGTTACCGTGGCCGAAGAGGAGCGCCTCTGGCGTCGTCGGGTCTGGCTTTTCGGCCGGGAAAGCGGCCGCATGGCTCTCATTCTCGATTTTTCTCACGGCACCCGTTCCTTTGAACCCGTCTTTCTGCCCGGGGGCGTAGTGCGCATGACGCTTGCCTTCTATCCCGGAGCGTCTCCGTTGCGGGCCGTTGTCGCCGATTCTCCCGTTTCCGAAGAGTCTTTGCAGCCTCTTCCGTCGTTTAGCCTGGAAGAGGCTCTTTTCGACATGGCCCGGCGTATGGCGGCCAATCCCTGGCAGACGCCGCTTCCGCTTTTTTTCGGCCATGTGCGTCTTGTACGCGGCGGCGAGGGCTGGCAGCTTTTTTCGGAACATGGCGGAACGATTCCTCTTGCCGTGGAAGATGACGAAGCCTGGAAAATGCTTGCCGTAAGCGGAGGGCGCTCCCTTGTCGTCTGCGGCGAGTGGAACGGCAGTGCACTCTTTCCGGCGGGGGTGTTCCCGCAGACGGAATCCTGAGGGGGAAAACATGGACTCCAGACTTCGAGTGTTCGGCTCCTGCGCGCTGCTCGGAACGGCCAGGCGTCGGCCGTCGTTTCCGGAAACGGAATTTCCTGCCGGTACGATCATCCGGGAGCTGGCCGATGCGGCGGATTCGTCGCCGGAAGGTTCCGCCCGCACGCTCCTTCGCGGGGCGGGAACGCTTTCTCTTGAAGAACTGGCGGGATATCTGCCCCCCGCAGCCGGAGAGAATGCGGAGGTTCCGGGGCTCTCGCCCGAGGAAACGCGCACCATGCTGCCGGAACAGGCTCCCGTCACGGATATGTGCGGAGAGATTTTCCGCGGCGGTCAGCTTCGTCTTCAGTGGGAGGTGCTTTCGTATCTTGCGGATAAGAACATGGTACTGCCGCATTCTCTTCTGGTTCCGGCTCTGGCCATGGGAAGAGGCGCGCCCGCTCTTCGGCCGCTTCTTGCCCGCACGGCGGGCGCACGCGGACTGTGGCTTGCAGCCCTGAATCCCGACTGGCGCATGTTTGCCGCGTCTTCGCCGGACGTCGGGTTGGAAACGGAGGCATGGGAGCACGGACGCCCCATGCAGCGACAGGCCTTTTTTCTTGCGGCGCGAAAGGAAAAACCGGCGTGGGCCGGAGAGCTTTTCGAACAGGATCTTTCCTCCATGGATGCCGCGGAAAGAAATTCGCTGCTCGGACTTTTCATTCACGGCCTCTCCATGGATGATGAGGACCTGCTGGAACGTCTGCTTTTCAAGGATCGCAGCAGGGAGGTAAGGAAGACGGCGGCTTCCCTGCTTTCCCGCCTGCCGGAAAGCCGCTATGTGACGCGCATGGGCGAGAGACTTTCCTCCTGCATGGAAGTCTTTCTTTCCGAGCCGGCCCCGTCGGGACTCGCCGGTTTTTTCCGCGCGGCGGCGGTTGCCGTCGGCGTGGCGGACAAGGAAGATTTCATCACGCCTCCCGAAAGCTACGACAAAAGCTGGGCGGCGGATCTCATCAGCGAGAAATCGCCGATTGCTCAGTTCGGTCCGCGTGCGGGCTGGCTGTATCAGATGGCGGCGGCCGTTCCCCTCTCGTGGTGGACGGAGCGCATGGGGAAATCCGCGGAAGAGGTGCTTGCGCTTGTCGAGCGCTCGGAGTGGAAAAAGCCGCTTCAGACGGCCTTCGGTGATGCCGTGCTGCGTACGGGCGACGCTTCCTTTGCCCGCGCCATGCTGAAAACCATGAAGAAGGGCGGCGTGTGGCCGTCTTCTTCCGGCCGTAGTCTCGATTCCTTTGCACTTGCCGCCATGCTGGGGCGAGAAGAACGGGAAGAAGCATGGGGAAGGCTTCTTTCGGCCGATATGCTTTCAGCGCTTCTTCAGGACATCCGCACGAGACAGGAGCTTGATTACCGCATGTCTCCCTCTTTGGGGGCAAAGGTCCTGAGTCTGCTCAAAAGCAGGCTTTCTTCGGCCGAAAAACGTGACTATGCGCTTTTCTACGTGGTGGATGAGCTTGCCATGGTGCTGCCTGTACGTGAGCTTGAAGATGCGCAAAGCATGCTGAGTTCACTGCCTGAAAATCCCGCGACAAGGGACGTCGCCGACCGTTTTTCCGCCGTGGCCCGGCTGCGTCTGGCACTCGGCGCGTATTTTTCCTGACCGTCAACCATGAAAGGATACTCCATGAATAACGAAGACAGCAAAAGCGCCGCGCGAGTTCTGCGGCAGCATGCCGAACAGCAGTTTGCCGAGGAGCTTGACGAACTGAAGAAGGCCGACACGCATCCGCGTCCCGCCAACTGGCAGATGTCTCCCTGGGCCGTATGCACGTATCTTCTGGGCGGCAGGCTCGACAACGGTTTTGAAGTATCGGCCAAGTACATAGGAAGCAGGCGCCTTATGGAAATTGCCGTGGCCACTCTGGCAACCGACCGCGCGCTGCTTCTGTACGGTGTGCCGGGCACGGCCAAGTCATGGGTTTCGGAACATCTGGCTGCGGCCATAAGCGGCGATTCCACGCGCATCATCCAGGGCACGGCCGGCACGAGCGAAGAGCAGATGCGCTACGGCTGGAACTATGCCGAACTTCTTGCCAAGGGGCCGTCCCGCAGGGCGCTTGTGGAAAGCCCTCTCATGCGCGCCATGGCGGAAGGGCGCATCGCCCGAGTGGAAGAGCTGACCCGCATTCCCGCGGACGTGCAGGATACGCTCATCACCATTCTTTCGGAAAAGTCTCTGCCCGTTCCCGAACTGGGCGAAGAAGTGCAGGCCGTGCGCGGTTTCAACGTCATTGCCACCGCCAACAACAGGGACAAGGGCGTGAATGAGCTTTCTTCCGCGCTCAAGCGCCGCTTCAACACCGTAGTGCTGCCGGTGCCCGCCACGGAAGATGAGGAAGTCGCCATTGTGGAAAAGCGCGTTCGGGAAATGGGGCGCAGTCTGGAACTTCCCGCCGAGCCGCCCGCACTTGCCGAGGTGCGCCGCGTGGTACGCATTTTCCGCGAACTTCGCAACGGAAGAACCGAGGACGGCAAGCTGAAAGTGAAAACGCCTTCCGGTACGCTGAGCACGGCGGAGGCCATTTCCGTCATCAACAGCGGCATGGCTCTTGCCGCCCATTTCGGAGACGGAAGCCTGCGTGCCGCCGACGTGGCGGCCAGTCTTGTGGGCGCCGTCGTCAAGGACCCCGTGCAGGACCGGGTGATATGGCACGAATATCTTGAAACCGTGATGAAGGAACGGGGCGACTGGAAGGACCTGTACCGCGCATGCCGCGATGTGGAATGATCATGGACGATGCAAAGCAGATATGCATATTCGGCATAAGGCATCACGGGCCGGGCTGTGCCCGCAGCCTTGTCCGTGCGCTTGAAGAGTGGCAGCCGGATGTGCTCCTCATCGAGGGGCCGCCCGAGGGCGAGAGCGTGCTGCCCCTTGCCGCCGACGAGGCCATGACTCCTCCCGTGGCGCTGCTTGTCTATTCGGAGGAGGAGTCGGGGCGGGCGGCCTTCTATCCCTTTGCGGAGTTTTCCCCCGAATGGCAGGCGCTGCGTTATGCGCTCAGACGGAACGTTGCCGTTCGCTTCATGGATCTGCCGGTCGCCGTTCGCTTTGCCCTGGAAAAGGAGGCGGAAGCACAGACCGGGTCTGCGGCGATGCCGACGGAAAAAAGCGAGGAGAACGCGGAAGATGCCGGCGGGCGGGAAGAAGAATTTTCTTCAGAACATGCCGTCTCGTCAGAACAGCCCGTTCCGGTTGCCGGAGCGGAAGAACAGTCCTCGGATACGTACGGGGAAGGGGCGGCCGTGGACTCCGATGCCTGTTTTGATCCGGCGGATCCTCTGGACTGGCTGGGCCGGGCCGCAGGATACGAGAGCGGTGAGGACTGGTGGAATCACATGGTGGAGGAGAGGCTGGACGGTCTGGAGCTTTTTGCCGCCATACGCGAGGCCATGACCGCCGTACGGCAGGAGCGCGAGAAGAGACTGGGAGCGCCTGAGAAAACGGAAGCCCTGCGGGAGGCTCATATGCGCTCCTGCCTGCGAAGAGCGAAGAAGGAGGGCTTTTCCCGCATTGCCGTCGTGTGCGGCGCATGGCATGTGCCCGCGCTGGAAGCGAAGGTGGCCGCCAAGGACGACAACGCGCTTTTGAAGGGATTGCCCAGGGTGAAGGTGGCCGCCACATGGGCTCCGTGGACCTATGCGGGCCTCAGCGTGCGGAGCGGCTACGGCGCGGGCGTGGATTCTCCGGCGTGGTACGAACATCTCTGGCGCGCAAAGAGTGCGGAATCCCGCGCCGTCAGCTGGCTCACCTCGGCGGCGCGTCTGTTCCGGGAAGAAGGGCTGGACTGCTCTCCCGCCCACATCATTGAATCGGCAAGACTTGCCGAGGCTCTTGCCGCCATTCGTCAGCGTCCGTCAGCGGGCTTGCCGGAGCTTTGCGAAGCGCTTCAGACGGTGGTGTGCATGGGGGAGGAGACCCCCATGAGCCTCATCTCCCGACGTCTCATTACCGGTGAAAAACTGGGGCAGGTGCCGGAAGGCGTACCTGCCGTGCCTCTTCAGAGAGACATCGAAAGGCTGCAGAAAAAGCTTCGACTGAAGCCGGAAGCTTCACAGAAGACTCTGGACCTCGATCTTCGCCGGGACGTGGATCTGGCAAGAAGCCGCATGCTCCATCGCATGAACATTCTGGACATTCCCTGGGGAACCGACAGACGGGAAGGCGGCGGCAAGGGCACCTTCCATGAAATATGGCTTCTTCAGTGGGAACCGAAGCTCGTTGTCGATATCATCAACGCAGGCACATGGGGAAACACTCTTTATGACGCCGCCGTGCACCGTGTGCTGGATAAGGCTTCCCGGGCAGACCTGCCGGAACTTGCCGGGCTCATGAACACGGCTATCCTTGCCGACCTCGGTTCTGCCGTAAACGGTCTTGTGCGTACGCTTGAAGACAAAGCCGCGCTTACCACGGACACGCTGCAGCTTGTGCGCACGCTGCCGGAGCTTGTGCGCGTGGCCAGATACGGCGACGTGCGCGGCACGGATGCGGGCATGGTGCTGGCCCTGGTGGAGGGCATGGTGCCGCGCGTGGCCGTGGGACTGCACTCGGCGCTTACCGGCCTTAATGAGGAAGGCTCTTCCGAGCTTGCCGCGCCGCTGCGTGCGGCCGATGAGGCCATGCGTCTCGTCGGCCGCGAGGAACTTGCTGTCATGTGGCGTCAGGCGCTTTTCAGGCTTCTGTCGGAAGAGAGCGGTGTGCATGCCGTTCTTCGCGGCCTTGCCGTGCGGCTTTTGTTCGACGACGAGGCTCTTTCCGTTGATGACGTGGCGGCTTTCATGAGTCTAGCCCTGTCTCCCGCGTCCGAGCCGGAACAGGCTGCGGCATGGCTTTCTTCCTTTCTCGGCAAAAGCGCCATGGTTCTGCTGCACGATGACAGGTTGTGGCAGTTGGTGGACTCGTGGCTGGTTTCGCTTTCTTCCGAGCGTTTCGTCAACGTGCTTCCCATGCTGCGGCGGACGTTTACGGAGTTTTCCGCACCTGAGAGGCGGCAGCTTGCGGAACGGGCCCGTCGGGTGCCGTCCGCGAGTCGGAGCGGGTCAGGGAACGTGAGGCCGGTCTTCTTGGATGAGGAGCGCGCAGCGCTTGTTCTGCCGTATTTGAGAACAATACTCGGCCTTGCCGGCGGCGGTACGGGGGAAAAGGAGCGGGATGCCCATGGATAACGCACAGGAAAAGGAACGGATGCGGCGCTGGGTGCTTGCGCTCGGCGACGAGGCCAGAAGCTGTTGCCCGGATGTTGCGTTGAGCGCGGAAGATGCGGGCATGAGCGACGCACTTTCCATGCTCTACGACAACGGCAGCAGCGGCAAGGGATTGCGCGGCGGCAGTGGAGCGTCGTCTCCCCGCGTGGCGCGCTGGCTCGGCGACATACGCAGGTATTTTCCTTCCTCAGTGGTACGGACCATGCAGAAGGACGCCTTCGACCGTCTTTATCTTAAAGATATGCTGCTTCAGCCCGAAATGCTGGACTCCGTGCAGCCGGACGTGAATCTTGTGTCCACGCTCATGAGCCTGAACGGAGTCATTCCGGCGGAGACCCGGGAAACTGCGAGACTTGTGGTGCGCAAGGTGGTGGATGAGCTTTTGAAGCAGCTTGAGGAACCCATGCGTACGGCCGTGACGGGAGCGCTCAACAGGGCGGTGCGGAACCGTCGTCCCCGGGCTTCCGAAATAGACTGGAACCGTACCATTCAGGCGAACCTGCGCCACTGGCAGAAGGAATACCGCACGCTGGTGCCGGAAACGCTCATCGGTTACGGCCGCAAGGCCCACAGACCGCAGCGCGAGGTCATGCTCTGCATCGATCAGAGCGGGTCCATGGCCAACTCCATCGTCTATTCCAGCATATTCGGCGCGGTCATGGCTTCGTTGCCTGCGGTGAAGACCCGTCTTGTGGTGTTCGACACCTCGGTGGTGGATCTCACGGACGAAATGAGGGATCCTGTGGATGTTCTCTTCGGCGTTCAGCTCGGCGGCGGTACCGACATCAACAGGGCCGTGGGCTATTGTCAGTCGCTTGTTTCCGATCCGCGAAATACCATCATGGTGCTTATTTCCGATCTGTACGAGGGGGGAGTGGAACGCAATCTGCTTCAGAGAGCGAATGAGCTTGTTCAGTCCGGTGTGCAACTCATTGCTCTGCTTGCTCTCAGCAATGAGGGAAGTCCGTTCTACGACAGAGAACTCGCCGGTAAGCTTGCCTCTCTGGGCGTTCCCTGCTTTGCCTGTACGCCGGACATCTTTCCCGGCATGATGGCGGCAGCCATACGAAAGGAAGATGTCGCCCTCTGGGCCGCGGAACAGGGGGTTGTCACCACGCCTCCGTCGGTGAAGGGATAGCCGGAACGCTGGAGGAGAGAAGCCGCAGCAAAAAGCCCTTTCAGGGCAGAGTTTGCGGCAGAAAAGGGGATTCCAGAGCTTTTTGTCCCTCAGCAGGGGCTGAAAACCGGGGAAAAGCAGAGAAAGAGTGAAAAAAGAGGTGGAAATCGGCCGAAGAGGAGTCTTCGGCCGATTTTTTTATGCTGATTTATCGAACGGTTAGAGTGAAAAACGAAAAAAGAACGAAAAAACTGCAAAAAAGTATTTGACAAGACGGGGCTAAATGGGCATAACTCGAAAACGCGCTGAGGCACAGCGGCTCAAACGAGCGCCCCGCCGAAAGCGCCGCCTGAAAAAAAACTTGAAAAAAGTTGTTGACAGGTGAAACGAAAAGTTGCATAAAGCAACACCGCCGCGAGTGAGCGGCGC
>CALUPL010000029.1 GCA_944322635.1 uncultured Mailhella sp. | reverse complement strand
GCAAGACCCTGCAGATGATCGTCCGTCAGCCTCTTGCCCTCACCAAGCTCGCCGAACAGTACGACATCAAGGTCAACGTGTGCGGCGGCGGCATTTCCGGTCAGGCCGAAGCCGTGCGCCTCGGCATCTCCCGTGCTCTGCTCCAGGCCGATCCCGCTCTGCGCGGCACCCTGAAGCATGCCGGCCTGCTGACCCGCGATGCCCGTAAGAAGGAACGTAAGAAGTACGGTCTGGCTGCTGCCCGCGCCCGTTATCAGTACTCCAAGCGTTAATCTTCCGATTCTCGCTGTATGGGAGCCCGTCGTTTTTCGGCGGGCTCTTTTTTTATTCCGGGGGCCAGATACGAAGGGGAGGCTTTTCAAGCTCAGGTCTCCGTTTCGACGAGGGGACAAGCTGGAATTTTTTGTGCTCTTTTAAACGGATGCGGTGGCATGGGGGACCCGGAACGGGAGTTTCGGCGGGTAAGACTTTCCGCATGTATTTTGCGTGAGACAAATCATGGAGAGGATATGACGCAGAGGAGTTCTGAGGAGCGCGTTCTTTCTTCGACGGTCATGTTCGGAAAAGGCCGGTCGACGAAGTCTTCGTCGAAGCAGTCATCGATGCATGTGTCCGGTGGGGCAGAGTGTGGGGCCCCGTTCTTTCGTCTGATGAGCGGCAAGAGAAAAATGGAGCGAGGTTGTAAATACTTTCACTTCGAACGACTTTTCCGGCGTATATTCGGCAGGAGATCGGACTTTTCTTTTGTGGGACCCGCTTCGTCGGTGCAGTCGATTGTCTGAGAAGGTCGTCATTCGTTTTATGTTTCTTCGTTCCGGCCCTTGAGGGAGGCGCGGAATGCATTTGCAATCCTTCCGCGCGCGGCGTATAGCGAAGTGGAAAACACCGCGTCATCACGTGGAAAAAAACTGGCTTTCGCCCGGAATGACATTTATGACGGAATCTTCCTCTGACCAGAAGAGTGCATCGCTCCTGCCTTCTATTCCTGAAAACGGCTGCATCACCTTCATAGGCATGGCAGGTGCGGGCAAGACAACGGTGGGCCGTCTCGTGGCCCGGTCGCTGGACTGGGCCTTCGTGGACTGCGACCATGTCATTGAGGCTGCTTTCGCCGCTCCTCTTCAGAGCGTGGCCGATGCCATGAGCAAAGATGAATTCATCGACGTCGAGGCTGAAATCGTCGGTGCGCTTCGCCTGTGCCGTACAGTCATAGCCACGGGCGGCAGTGTCGTGTACCGCCGGTCCACCATGGAGCATCTGGCCGCCCTCGGACCGATAGTCTATCTGGACGTGCCCATGAAGATTGTGCTTGAGCGCATTGCCCGTAATCCCGACAGGGGGCTGGCCATTGCTCCCGGGCAGACCATCGAGGATCTTTTCCGGGAGAGAGAGGCTCTGTATCGGCACTATGCCACACTGCAGGTGGAGGCGTTCGGTGTTACTCCGGCGGAAAGTGCACGGCGCACGCTGGAAAAACTTGCTCAGCTGTACGCTTAAATCATTCTTGACGCCTTCCTGTCCTCAAGGGTACTCTGAGCCGTTGTCTGTGCCGCTTGTTTCGGCATGTCACCTATGCTACTTTTTCCTTATTAAGGAGTTTAATTATGCTTCGTCGCACTGTCATTGCGCTGGTTGTGGCCTTTTTCTGCTCCGCCGTGGTTCTGCCTTCCCAGGCTCAGGCCGCCGGTAAGATCGGCGTGGCCAATCCGCTGCGTCTTTCCGCTCAGAGCGATCCCGGCAAGGAAGCTGAAAAGCAGCTGACTTCCATGTTCGGCAAGGAACGTCAGCAGCTTGAAAAGCAGAATGAAGACCTCAGCAAGCAGGCTGAAGATCTGCGCAAGCAGGCTGCCGCGCTTTCGGAAAAGGCCCGCAACGAGCGCGCTCAGAAAATTCAGAAGCAGGCTCAGGAGCTGGAAACCAAGGGTACCGCCTATACTCAGCGTCTCTCCCGCGTGCAGCAGGCCATCAATTCCCAGATGAACGACGTTATGCGCACGGCCTGCGAAAACTATGCCAAGAAGAACGGCTATGACATGATCATCGATGCATCCGTGGTCATGTTCTACGTTCAGGCCAACGACGTGACGAGCGGCCTGATTGAGGAAGTCAACAAGGTCTGGAAGTCCAAAGGCGGCAAGTTCAATCTCAGCTCCGTGAAGTAACAAAGGAGCAAGGAATGCCCAATCCTTCGTACAAGCTTTCCGAAATCGCGGACAAGCTCGGTGTGAAACTGTCTTTGAAGGACCCCGAAGACGACATCGTCATCACCGGGATCAATACGCTGGAAGAAGCAGGCCCTACGGAGCTGAGCTTTCTGGCCAACCCCAAGTATGTTTCACAGTTGTCCACCACCAGGGCAGGGGCCGTCATCGTGCGGCCCGAACATGAGAATGACGTCGTCCGTGCCCTCGTGACGGACAACCCCTATCCCATGTTCGCGCAGGCGCTGACGCTGTTTGTCAAGCCGCAGGGCAGCTTTACAGGCATAAGCCACATGGCCTGCATTCACCCCGAGGCGGAGCTTGGCGAGGATTGCACCGTCTATCCGTTCTGCTATGTCGGTCCGCGCACCAGAATAGGCAAGGGCTGCGTTATTTTTCCCGGCTGCTACATCGGAGAGGATTGTGAGCTCGGGGAAAACTGCATTCTGTATCCCCGCGTTGTTCTCATGGCGGGAACGAAGCTCGGTCCGGCCTGCGTTCTGCAGCCGGGGGCCGTCATCGGCGGTGAGGGCTTCGGCTTCGTGCGCACGGCGGAAGGCATCAGAAAGGTTCCGCAGATCGGTCATGTGGAGCTCGGCGGTCATGTGGAAATCGGGGCGAACGCCACGGTTGACCGCGCAGCTCTGAGTTCCACGCTCGTCGGGGACGGAACCTGCATCGATAATCTGGTTATGGTTGGCCACAACGTGCACATCGGCAAGGACTGTCTCATCGTTTCTCAGGTGGGCATTTCCGGCTCCACGCACGTGGGCGACAACGTGACCATGGCCGGGCAGGCCGGTATTTCCGGACACCTGCACATCGGCAGCAATTCTACCATCGGACCGCAGGCCGGCGTTGCCAAGGATATTTCCGAAGGGCAGGTCGTCGGCGGTTCCCCCACCATGGACTATAATACCTACCTGCGTAACGCCACGCTCATGCCCAAGCTCCCCGAGCTTTTCAAGCGAGTGGCCCGTCTGGAGAAGGAAATGGGCCATAAGCCCATGGCCAGCGACAAGACCGACCGTTCTCTTGTGGCCATGTGGAACCGCTGGATGTCCATGATGCATCATCGTTGATCCGGCCCCGGCGGCGGGGCATGCCCTGCCGCCGGACGCGTTCCTGCACTCTTCGTTCGTATCTCACGAAGCCGCACGGAACAGGAGCCGTCACTATAAACCGTTAAAAGGCAATAACACCATGAGCGAGTCCATTTCCCTCGGCATCAAGGAGATCCTGAGCATTCTGCCCCACCGCTATCCCTTCCTTCTGGTGGATCGCGTGGACGAGCTGGTGCCCAGCGATCATATTCGCGCGTATAAGAACCTCACGTTCAACGAGCCGTTCTTCCAGGGGCATTTCCCCGGCGTTCCGGTCATGCCCGGCGTGCTCATCATCGAAGCCATGGCGCAGACGGGGGTTATTCTCGTGGCGCACAGCTTCCCTGAGTTCAAGGAACATCCCGACCAGATCTATCTTTTCACCGGCATAGAAAAGGCACGCTTCCGTTCGCCTGTTCGTCCCGGCGACAAGCTGGTCATGGAATGCACCAACCTGACGCACAGAATGCAGCTCTGGAAGATGGATACCAAGGCGTATGTGGACGGCAACGTGGTTGCCGAAGCCAGACTTACTGCATCCGTCCTTCCCAGGGAGTCGTTCTGACATGGCAGCACCTCAGATCCATCCGACAGCATTTGTCGCGCCTACGGCCCAGATAGGCGAAGACGTCGTCATAGGCCCCTGCGCCGTCATTGAAGATGACGTTGTCATCGGCGCACGAACCCGCATAGATGCCTTTGCCTCCATCAAGCGTTATACCACCATGGGGGAAGACAATCATGTTTACTCCTACGCCGCCGTGGGAGGAGAACCGCAGGATCTGAAATTCCACGGCGAAAAAAGCCAGCTTGTCATCGGCAACAGAAACAACATCCGTGAGTTTACCACGCTTCATCGCGGCACGGAATCCGGCGGCGGTATAACACGTGTGGGCGACAACAACCTGCTCATGGCCTATGTGCACGTTGCGCATGACTGCACGGTGATGAACAATGTCGTCATGTCCAACAACGCCACACTTGCCGGCCACTGTTTTGTGGACAACAATGCCATCATAGGCGGCCTTTCCGCCGTGCATCAGTTTGTACGTGTGGGTACGCATGCCTTTGTCGGCGGAATGTCCGGGCTTGCGCAGGATCTTCCTCCGTGGATGCTGGCCGTGGGCAACCGGGCTACCATCCAGTCTCCCAACATTGTGGGGCTGCGTCGCGCCAAGGCTTCCATGGAGCTTCTTTCGGCATTCAAGCAGGCCTACAGAATGACGTGGTATTCCGGCATTCCTCGTCCCGATGCGCTTATGCAGCTTGAGGCGGAATACGGACATCTTCCTGAAATCATGGGATTTATCCAGTTTGTGAGAGAGAGCAAGCGAGGAATTCTTCCCGGAGATGATCGTAAAAAGATCATGGATCTTGCCTGATGCCGGGAATCTGTCCGGAAAATCCGGCAGGTTCGCCATGGAAGGAAAAGTTTTTCCGAGGTTGATAAAGAAGAAGAGGGTCGTGTGTTGATGCGACCCTCTTTTTTTCAGATGCCGATTCAGGCCCCGGCGGGATACATGCCGTTCTTGTCGGAAGTCTGCAGGAAGTGTATCGGGAAGAATACGAAAACAACGATTTTCCGAAGGCAGTGCTGCTTGTCGTCCAGCGTGTCGGGACAGTTTTCCGATGCCGGATACGAAAAGGCTTTTGGGAAACTTGTTTGAAAAGAATGCCTTTTTACGACTGAATATGCTGCGTTGGCCGAAATCCGGCATGGCTTTCTGCATATGAGGGACAATGGAGCCCGGGCGGCATGCGGCGCGCGAAAGGAGAGCGACATGAAGAGTTTTGTATTCAATACGCCGACGAAAGTTGTGTTCGGCCGGGGCATGGAAAATGAGACCGGAAGACTTGTTCGCGAATGCGGCGGTCACAGGGCCATGCTTCACTACGGAGGCGGCAGTGCGGAGCGTTCGGGTCTTCTTGCACGCATCAGGGAGTCTCTGAAAAAAGAAGGCGTGGACTTTGTGGAATTCGGCGGTGTGGTGCCGAACCCCCGTCTTTCGAAAATTCATGAAGGCATTGCGCTCGGCAGAAAGGAATGTGTGGACTTCATACTGGCCGTGGGCGGCGGCAGTGTCATCGATTCCGCCAAGGCCATAGGCTACGGTCTCGCCAATGAGGGAGAGGTATGGGATTTCTTCGACAAGAAGCGCAAGGCCTCTGCCTGTGCTCCTGTAGGTGCGGTGCTTACCATTGCCGCTGCAGGAAGCGAGATGAGCTCCTCCTGTGTGGTCACCCGTGAGGAAGGCTGGATAAAGCGCGGCTACAGCAACGAGCTTTCCCGTCCGAAATTTGCCGTGATGAACCCGGAGCTTACACTTACGCTTCCCGCCTGGCAGACCGCAAGCGGCTGCGTGGACATTCTCATGCATACCATGGAGCGGTATTTCTATCATGAGGGCGGAATGGAGCTGACCGACGGCATTGCCGAGGCGCTGCTCAGAACCGTCATGAAGAATGCGCTCATTCTCCGGGATGACCCCTCCTGCTATGATGCACGAGCCGAGGTCATGTGGGCATCTTCCCTCTCGCACAACGGACTGACCGGATGCGGCACAGACGGTGGAGACTGGGCCTCTCACAAGATGGAGCATGAGCTGAGCGGACTTTTCGATGTTTCCCACGGTGCGGGACTGGCCGCCATATGGGGCAGCTGGGCTCGCTATGTATATCGTGCCGATGCTGCCAGATTTGCCCGTTTTGCCGTCAAGGTCATGGGCGTGAACGGCGGAGGAACACACGAGGAGACGGCGGAAAAGGGCATTGAAGCCATGGAGAATTTTTTCCGGGCCGTTCATATGCCCACGTCTCTTTCGGAACTCGGAGTCAGTCCTACGGAAGATCAGATGCGGGAAATGGCGGAAAAGTGCTATCGCGGCATAGGCGGGCCCGTAGGTGTTGTTCGTCCGCTTGAAGTCGAAGATATGGTGAACATTTACCGCATGGCGCTGTAACAGCGGAGAGGAGCGGAAATTTCGTCGGAATTCCCGGTTGCGAAGCGTTCGGTTCTCTGTTCTTCCGTGGACGAGTGCGGAACATTGAGATGAAGAAAGGGGAAGAGGTCGAAGCCTTTTCCCCTTTCTAGTTGCGTCGGCAAAAAATAAGCGGAAATCCGATACCCTGTCGCCGCCTTCAGCAAGATCAAGAAGAAGCGTACCGTTCTGGTGGTACTCGGGATTGCGTCCGAAACTTCTTCGGCGAGCAGAATTATCTGTGGGCAAGTTCCCGTTCCATGTCGCGGGATTCGGCGCGCCGTTTCAGCTCTTCTCTCTGATCGTGCAGCTTGCGGCCTCGTGCAAGGGCTATTTCCATTTTCACCTTGCCCTGCTTGAAATACAGCTTTGTGGGCACTACGGTAAGCCCCTTCTGCTCGATGCGCGTGGTGAGCAGATGAATTTCCCGGTGATGGAGCAGAAGTTTCTTGTCCCTGTCGGGATCCTGGAGCACATAACCTCCGCGATCGTAGGGCGCTATGCGCATGCCTACGACAAAGGCCTCGCCTTCACGGCATTCCACAAAGCTGTCGCCGAAGCTGACCTGTCCGGCCCGGATGCTTTTTACTTCCGGCCCGGTGAGAACGATGCCGGCTTCAAAAAATTCGAGAAATTCATAGTACTGGCGGGCCTTGCGGTTGTCGATGCGCGGCGTGTCGGCCATGGGAATGCTCCTGGAAACGAAAATGGGGAAGAAGGCGTTCTCCGCAGGGAGAAAAGAAAGTCGGATGCTGGCGGAGAATGTATCCCAAAGATTTCACAGGCTGAGTACCACACAAGCCGTTATCCTGCAAGATGGCCGGGAACGGATGGCTTCTGCATCATGATCCGGGAGTGAAGGCCGTATCGGCGGAAAGCGGGAAGATAGTCATGAAACGCGTTGCCGCAGCAGCGGAACGAGGTTGTTCGTTCCGCTGCTGCAGGGAAAGGAGACCTCAGGAGTTGGCGTAGAGCAGCTTCTGACCGATGCCCAGTTTCTTCGCCTTCTTGAGGATGGCGTCGCCGAGGGCGATGTCGCTGAGGCTCAGGCCTCGGTGCCAGAACAGTATGGTCTGATCGTCACTGGTACGGCCGACCTTCTTGCCTGCGACTATTTCGCCCATTTCCGCGTAAATGTTTTCATTGGAAACCTTTCCGCAGTCTATGTGGGCACGCAGGGCTCCGCCGCGCTGTCCTTTCTGACACTGGCTGAGATCATCGACGACGATCATGTCCATGATGTCGGTGAAGTCCAGTTCCAGAGAGCTCATGACGCCGTAAGGCATGGCGAGGGCGCCCTTTTTGACCCATTCGGTCTTGAAGAGAGGCTCCGGCTTGGGCATGCGGGTAGCCTCGACGAGGATGTCGGCACCTTCAAGCGTGTCCTTCCAGTTGTCCATTACCTTGACTTCCTTGCCGAGATCCTTGGACAAACGTTCGCCGAAGGCTTCGCGGCTTTCGGGACGGCGTGAATGAACACGGATTTCCTCGAAATCGAAGAAGTAGTTCAAAAGCCGTACGTTCCAATAGGAGGTTCCGCGCGCGCCGATGTGTCCGAGTATTTTGGAATTTTTTCTGGCCAGATACTTTGCGCCCAGTGCGGTGACGGCTCCGGTGCGCATGTCGGTAATGGCCGCGGCATCCATGACGGCCATGGGCTTGCCGGTATCGGGGTCAAAGAGGTTCAGAAGTGCCATTTCCGATTTCAGACCGTATTTGTAGTTGCCCACGAAGTCGGAAACGATTTTCACGCCGGAGTAGTTGATGGGTTCGTCGATGTAGCCGCGCAGCACGTTCATGACACCGATGGAGAAATCCTTGGGAATAAGATGTTCGCGGGGCCATATGCGGGTTTTGCCGAGTCCCTGAAGGCGCAGGCCTTCTTCTACGGCGTCGAGTATTTCCTGGTCGGTCAGCTGCAGGGCTTCAATGTCGGCGCCGCTCAGGTAGTCGATGTAGATTTTGGACATGGGAACTCCTTTGAACAGTTAGAGTGTTTGTGCGTCTCGTCAGACGATCCGACGACCGGTTCGGGAGCGATAGGCCATGTAGGCGATGGTGAGCGCGGCTGCCAGAAGCAGACCTGCGCTGATGGGTCTTGTGAGGAAAACGGTGCAGTCCATGTCGTGGACGCTCAGCGCGTCGCGGAAATTGCGTTCGATGATGGGCGACAGAACGATGCCGAGAACCAGAGGTGCCATGGGAAGTCCCGTTCGGGAGAGCAGATAGCCGACTACGCCGAGTATGCCCGTGACAAGAACGTTGAAGGCTGAATTGCCTGCCGCGAAACCTCCCGTGGCGGCCAGCACGCCTATGACGGGCAGTACTATGGCCGGGGGAAAGGAGAGCAGCTTCGGCAGTATTCTGCGCAGTGAGAGCCCGAAGGCGAACAGAAAGAGGTTGCCGAGCATGAGGCTTACGATGATGACGGAAAACAGGGGACCGTTTTCGAGAATGAAGAAGGGGCCGGGGGTGATGTTCTGTATCATGAGGGCGCCGAGCAGCACGGCCGTTACGGTGTCCCCGGGAATGCCCAGTGTGAGCAGGGGAATGGTGGCTCCGCCGGTAACGGCGTTGTTGGAAACCTCAGCGGCAATGATGCCTCTGGGAGCGCCCTTGCCTATGTCCGGTTCACCCTTCACGTTTTTTCCGGTGCTGGTATAGGCTATCCAGGAGGCGATGGTGGGACCGGTGCCGGGAAGAATGCCTATGCAGGTGCCGATGAGTATGCTTTTGAGCACGAGCCAGCGGTTTCGGACGAAGTCGGCCAGCACGGTGGAGAATCTGCAGTCCTTCTGCTCGGGCAGCTGCTGCACGGCAAGCTCTTTTCCTCCCTGATTCAGCATTTCAGCCACACAGAAGAAAGCTATGAGTGCCGCCATGAGATCTATGCCCGTGGAAAGTTCTGCAACGCCGAAGGTGAGCCTGTCCACGGCGCCGGTAACGGGATCCGTTCCCACGCAGCCTAAAATGAGTCCCATGCAGGCGGCCGTGCAGCCGCACAGAAGATCTCCGCCGGATATGGCCGCAACGCACACCAGTCCGAAGAGTCCGAAGCTGAAGTATTCCACGGAGGTGAACTTGAGAGCCAGCCCGGAGAGCATGGGGGCAAAGAACAGAAGAATGAGTCCCGATGCCAGACCGCCTACGAAGGATCCCGTGGTGGCCAGGCTGAGCGCACGGGAGGCTTCGCCGTTTTTGGCCATGGCATGGCCGTCGAGGGCCGTGGCCGAATTGCCGGGGGCTCCGGGAGTGTTGACCAGAATGGCCGGAATGGAGCCGGCAAAGTAGCCTCCGCAGTAAATGCCGAGCAGAATGCCCATGGAGGATTCAAAGCTGATTCCGTACGTCAGGGGGGTAACGATGGCGACTCCCGCCGTGGCGGTGAGTCCCGGAGCAGCTCCGAAAATGACGCCTATGACGACTCCGAGCAGAATACAGCCCAGCACCGTGGGGGTGATGGCCATGCCGAGGCCGGTCATGAAATCGGAAAAGGCGAGAAATTCCATGTGTCGTATCCTTGAGGGCTACGGCAGAAGGACGGAAAAGCCGTAGCGGAACAGAAGAAACAGTGCCGTTGAGGCGACAATGGGAATGATGAAAAGCTGAACTCTGATTTTTGCTCCCAGCACGAGCATGCTGAGGAGCATGAAGATGCTGGATCCTAAAAGAAAAGGCACATACTGAAATGCAGCAAAGTACACCAGTACGAGGCAGGAAAGCTGCAGGCCGTGGCCTCTGCGCATCTGCCGCCAGACCTCTCCGAGCGAAGGTTCTTCCCGCACATGCCTTTGCGCTCTGACTATGAGCAGCAGGCCGAGCAGCATGAGTAGGAGACCGAGAGCCGTGGGAAAACCTCCGGGAGGAATCCCGGGTTCATCGAGAAAAGTCGGCAGAGAGCTGGAAAGAAAAACGACCACTCCTCCCATGATGACGGCCGAGATTCCTAGGCTCAGGACTCATTAATTGCCAAAAGGGTAAAAAGTTCTTATTGTCGGCATAGGGAGGATGCCATGAAGGAACTTTTTTATCTTTCTCATGAACAGATTGCTCGTATCAAACGCTACTTT
>CALUPL010000028.1 GCA_944322635.1 uncultured Mailhella sp. | reverse complement strand
TCGTTCAAGAGGCATTCCCAGAAAGGACGATCAAAAAATTATCAGTGGAATTATCTATGTTCTCAAGTTCGGTCTCCGATGGAAGGATGCTCCAAAAGAATACGGCCCCTATAAAACTCTTTATAACCGTTTTGTCAGATGGAGTAACATGGGCGTCTTCAAAAAGATTTTTACGGCTCTTTCCGAAAGTACCCAGGACACCTCCCTTCTCATGATTGATGCTACCTATCTGAAAGCTCACAGAACTGCCGCAAGTTTGAGAAAAAAAGGCTTCCTCTCGTTGTATCGGACGCACAAAAGGAGGATTGAATACCAAATTACATGTAGTCTGTGACTCCGACGGACGTCCGATTCGGACATTGCTGACAGCCGGAACCATCAGTGATTATGGCGGTGCGGCATATCTCTTGCCAACTTTGCCTTCAACTCGAATGCTTCTTGCTGACAGGTGCTATGATGCCGGATGGATTCGCAGTTTTTTGAAAAATCGGGGTTGCACTCCCTGCATTCCTTCTCGGAAAAATGCCAAGAGTCAGGAATATTACGACAAAAAACAATATCGCCAGCGTCACAAGATAGAACACATGTTTTCCCGGCTGAAGGATTGGCGTCGCATAGCCACGCGCTATGATCGCTGTGCTCACACATTCCTTTCAGCAATTCACCTTGCGGCTATCGTTATTTTTTACCTTTAATGAGTCCTGAGCCTAATGATTTTTGATGGAGTTTCATTGCTTTTCGCTGAGCTTCACCGTGCTGCTCTCGACCGTCGAAAAAATTTTTTTTGAACCTGAGTCGCGAATACCCCTTTTCCTCCCTCTGTAACGAAGCAGGATCCAGTAAGATTCTCCTTTTTTCGCCTGAAAATCATAACTCACCCTCACTCCATGTCCTCGGAAAATTAGGGAGACGTTAGGGAGAAATTTATAGAACACGAAAAAAGCCCTCACGGTTGTTACCGTAAGGGCTTGATTTCACTGGAGCCAGCTTGGAGACTTGAACTCCAGACCTACTGATTACGAATCAGTTGCTCTACCAACTGAGCTAAGCTGGCGCTTCGGACATCCTTTGTATTGGTTTTCATGGGGGATGTCAACACCGAGGGCGGCATTTCCCGCGGGAAGCCTGTCTCCGCCTACTGTGCGAGAGGAACGGTGAAGAGGAACATTCCGCCTGGCCCCTTTTCCGCACGTATCATGCCTCCGTGCCGTTCCACTATGTGCTTGCATATGGCGAGTCCGAGGCCTGTGGACGAGGGGGAGACTCGTTCCTTTTCCACGCGGTAGAAGCGTTCGAAAATGCGTTCGCAGTCCGCTGCCGGAATGCCCGGTCCCTGGTCGGATACGGTGAATACGGCCATGGATTCAAAGGGAGAGGGTTCGCCGGTAACGGTGATGGTGCTGCCTTTGGGAGCATAGCGGCAGGCATTTTCCAGAAGATTGCGGAAGACCTGCGTGATGTAGTGGGCATCGGCCCGGATGTTCATGCCTCTGTCCATGTGGATGTCCACGGTCAGGTTCTTGGCTTCAAGATGCGGAGAACAGGAGTCGAGGGCGTCTTCCAGAACGAAGGCCGCGCGCACGCAGGTGAGCTGAAGAGGCACGGCGCCGCTTTCCAGCTTGGAGAGCCTGAGCATGTCTTCCACGAGCAGTGCCATGTGTCTGGCGTTGCGCAGTATGGTGCTTGTAAATTTCTGTCGATCTTCCGTGTGGTGGGGGGGAAGATCGAGTATGGTTTCGGCGAAGCCTATGATGGTGGTGAGCGGCGTGCGCAGTTCGTGCGCCACTTCGCCCATGAATTCGCGTCGCCTTCTGCTCATGCGTACGAGATCGCTTATGTTGTGGAACACGACCACGGCATAGGGCGCGGATTCGCTGATGAACAGACTGTCGTGATGCTTGAGCGGCGTGATGCGCACGCTCAGAATGATGTCCTTGTCGAGCGTGATGCGGAATGCGGGTGAAGAGTGGGGGTCGGGAAGAAAGTCGTGCAGAAAGGCGTCGAGCATTTCTCTGAATGTGGAGCCGGGCACCACGGCCGAGGCCGGCATGCCTACGGCGCTCGTCGTAAAAAGGCTGCAGAAGGAAGGATTTGCCTTGAGCACCACGCCCTGCTTGTCCAGAATGAGCACGCCTTCGTCGAGACTGTCGAGAATGCTGTCGAATGAGGCCTGATGCGGTGCTTGCGCCTGTCCGGCCCCCTTGGAATCGTTATCGGCGGGAGCTGCCGTAAGATCGGTGAAGCAGGATTCTCTGTTGGCAATGATGGAGGGGGCTTTCATGCGCTATCCCTTGCAGCGATAACCTATGCCGCGCACGGTTTCTATGATGTCGGCCGCTTCGCCGAGGCGGGCGCGCAGGCGTTTTATGTGGGTGTCCACGGTTCTGTCGTAGCCGTCGAACTGATAGTCCCATACGGAGCTGAGCAGCTCTTCGCGGGAGCGCACGCAGCCCGGATTTTTCATGAGGTCCTGCAGAAGACAGAACTGAATGGCCGTGAGTTCCACCGGCTTGTCGTTCACGGTGACCTTGTGGGCCTGCGGATCGAGGCATACGCCGTGACAGCGGAGCAGAGGATCGTCGTCTTCCTGTATGGCGCGGCGGCGCAGCATGGCCTTGATGCGCAGAAGAAGTTCTCGCGTGTTGAAAGGCTTGACCACGTAGTCGTCGGCGCCGAGCTCAAAGCCGACGATGCGGTCCACGTCGTCTCCGCGGGCTGTGAGCATGATGATGGGAATGTGTTCCGTGCTTCTGTCCTTGCCGAGTTCCCGGCACACGGCAAGTCCGTCCATGCGCGGGAGCATGACGTCCAGAAGAATGAGCGCAGGCTTGCGGCTGCGGGCCATCTCCAGCGCGGTGCAGCCGTCCGCCGCTTCCAGAGTGGCGTAACCTTCCCGCTTCAGATTGAAGACCAGCAGATCGCGGATGTCCTGCTCGTCATCCACAACAAGAATGAGGCTTTCGCTCATGATATCCTCAATGTCACAAATGAAACTTCAGAGCCTGCAACTTTCGGCAGAATGCCATATTTTTATAAAAAAGAGAAGACTGTCACACAATTGACACATAACTGCCCTCAGGCAGACACTGTGAGTTATTACGCTGCCTTCTCATGAGGGAACAGCCAAACCTCAGAGAACAGAATGGCCGTCGTGCCCCCTGTGGCAACGGGCATGACGGCGACACCGGCTCCATACCCGCAGGAGGCCGGACAGGATCGACCCGGGATTTTCCTTTCCGTCCCGGGTCGATTCAGTTTTTAAGCGTTTCCTTTTGCGCGTACTGTCACGCAACTGCCATGATTCTGCCGCGCTGCGGTCACGGGTCTGCTGTAATGTTCCTCCATCAGAAGGCGCCGCGCAAGCTCTTCCTGAACGTCGGGGGAGGCGCAGGCAGTCTCATGGTCGTCAAAAAAAGGATTCCCTACATGATCAGAATCGGTATCAACGGTTTTGGGCGCATCGGCAGATATCTGCTTCGTGTCATGCACCTTTTCCCTCAGTGTGAAGTGACCGTCATCAACGGACACCGAGCAAGCAACGAGGAAATGGCGTATCTGCTCAAGTACGATTCCGTGCACGGTCGCTTCCCCGGAAAGGTGGAATCCACGGAAAACGGCATTCGTCTGGACGGCCGTGAGATAGCCATTACCCGCTGCGACAAGGGCGAATGGAAGTGGGGCGATTACGGCGTGGATATCGTGGTGGATACCTCCGGCACGCTGAGAAAGCGCGATCTTCTGGCCCTTCACATGAACTGCGGCGCGAAGAAGGTCATCATTTCCGCCCCCTGCAACGATGCCGACGCCACCATAGTCATGGGCGTGAATCAGGACATCTACGATCCGGCAAAACACGATGTCATTTCCGCCGCCTCCTGCACCACCAACTGTCTTGCTCCCGCCGTCAAGGTGCTGCACAATGAGTTCGGCATTCTGCACGGCCTCATGACCACCATACATTCCTACACCATGAGTCAGCGCCTTCTGGACGGCACGCAGAAGGATCTGCGTCGCGGCCGTGCGGCGGGACTTTCCATCATTCCCACCACCACGGGCGCCGCTGCGGCCGTGGGACTTGTCATTCCCGAACTCAAGGGCCTTCTCAACGGCGGCGCACTGCGCGTGCCCACGCCCGATGTTTCCCTGGTGGACTTCACCTGTGAACTCAAAACGGAAGTCACCGCACAGGAAGTCAATGCCGCCCTCAAGTATGCCTCCGAAACCTGGCTGTATGAGGCCCTCGGTTACTGCGATGAACCGCTGGTCTCCATAGACTATGTGGGCGACACGCACGGCGGTACCATCGACGCCTCCTTCACCACCGTTATGAACAAGACCATGCTCAAGATCGTGGTCTGGTATGACAACGAATCCGGCTTCACTCATCAGCTCGGCCGTCTGATCCGCCTTGTGGCTTCCCATCTGGAAGCGTAGCGGCCGGGAAGATTCTTTGAACGGATGCGGGGCGCTTTTCCCCAAAAACATGATTAAGAGGCCTTTATGAGCATGGATACCATGAACGAAACAGGTTCCCGTTTTATTATGACCGGTGCGGATATCGTCCGTATGGGCGAATCCGCGGAAATGCTGGTGGGCGGCAAGAACTACAACACCGCGCTCATCAGCCGCGTGGAAGGCATACGTACGCCGCAGTTCCGCGCCATTCCCGCCACGGCCTTTCATGTCGTTCTCGATGAGAGCCGCGTAAACGCTTCTCTGGTGTACGACGTGGTGGACAAGGCCATGGCCGACGTGGACTGGGCTTCTCCTGCCGTGGCTTCCGATCATGGCTTCTTCGGCAACTTCGTGCGCCGTGCCGCAGCCGAGATTCGTGAGCGCAGTGTCGGAAAGAGCGCGAGCACCTGCCTGCGCGACTTCATCAACCAGGTAGTGCACGGCTTTGCCGAATCTCAGGAGAACATCGATCAGCTCCGCCGCCGTTCCATGCTGGTGCAGGCCGCCATTTTGTCCATAACCCTGCCTGCCGAGGTGGATGAGGCCGTCCGTCGTGCCTACAGGGACATGTGCGATGAGGCCGGCGAAGGGGAATTCCCCGTGGCCGTGCGTTCTTCTGCCGCAGGTGAGGATTCCCGGAAGAAGGCCTTCGCGGGTTTGCAGGACACCTTCCTTAATATCACCGGTGAGGACGCCGTAGCCGAAGCCTATCTCCGGGACTGCGCCTCCGCCTACAATCTGCGCTCCATGACCTACCGCCGTGAGGCCATTCTCGATGCCGTGGCCCATGCCGATAAGGAAGGCGATCCTTCCATTGCGGAAAATGCACGCAAGGAATGGGCCATTGAGAACACCGCGCTTTCCGTGTGCATCATGCGCATGATTCGTCCCGTAGTGGCGGGCACCGCGTTTTCCGCCGATACCGCCACGGGTTGCCGCGGCACCACCCGCAACGACCTTGTGAGCATTGATTCGAGCTACGGTCTCGGCGAGTCCATCGTGGGCGGCATGGTGACCCCCGACAAGTTCTATGTGTTCCAGCGGGACGACGGCACCGACGTGGTGCTGCGTTTCATGGGCCGCAAAACCGTGCGCATGGTGTATAATGAAGGAGACGACGGCACGCACATAGAACCCGTGCCTGCGGAAGAGGTGAATAAGTGGGCGCTCGGCGAGAATCAGCCCATCGAAGTCGCCCAGGGCGTGCGCGCCATCAGCAAGGCCTATGGCGGCATCATCATGGACACCGAATTTTGCATCGACGACAAGCAGCGTCTCTGGTTCGTGCAGGCCCGTCCCGAGACCCGCTGGAATGCCGAACTCGACGAGCATCCCCACACCATCTTCATGCGCCGCAAGGAAGTTCTGCCCGAAGCCGCTTCCAAGGGCGAGGTGCTGCTTTCCGGCAACGGCGCGTCACGCGGTGCTGGTCAGGGTACGGTGCGCTTTCTGCGTTCCGCTCTGGAACTGAACCGCATTCATCCCGGAGACATACTGGCAGCCGAGCGTACCGACCCCGACATGGTGCCCGGTATGCGCGTGGCTTCGGCCATCATCGCCAACGTGGGCGGCGATACCAGTCATGCGGCCATCAGTTCCCGCGAACTCGGCATTGCGGCCGTCATCGGCGTGCAGAATCCGCTCGCCATGCGCGCCATGGACGGTATGCCCGTTACCGTGGACGGCACGCGCGGCCTTGTGTACCGTGGTCTTCTGCCCCTGTGCGAAGTAGGCGGCGAGCTGGACATTTCCAAACTGCCCGCTACGCGCACCCATGTGGGCATCGTGCTTGCCGACGTGAATCAGGCGCTGTTCCTTTCCCGCCTGCGCAATGTGCCCGACTTTGAAGTGGGCCTTCTGCGTGCGGAATTCATGCTGGGCAACATAGGCGCCCATCCCGCAGCGCTGGAAGCCTACGACAACGGCACGCTGGAAGGCTTTGTGGAACGCCGTCTTGCGGAACTTGAAGATCAGGTGAGCCGCCGCGTTTCCGAGCAGATTGCCGTGGGCCAGGTTCTCGCGCCCTTTGCCGAAGTACAGCTCAAGCCCTATGTGGTGCAGCTCATGGACATGGCTTCGCTTTACGCCAATACCTCCAGTGTGCCCCGTGCCGAAGCTCTTATGGCAGAATACATGCAGCGCGCGGAAATGAACCAGGAAATCCTTCAGACCTCCGATGATCTGCGCACCCACATCCGCGTGGTCATGGGCGCAGACGAACCCGGTTCCACCGTGACCGAGGAAGATGTGAAGGCCGCCATATCTGCTGCCTCCAAGAAGCCTCTCGTGCAGGAAGTGCTCATGCGCATAGGCGCCATACGCCGAAGCGTGGCCGCACGAACCCGTCTCGGCAAGGAAATTGAGGAAGTCCGCAGCATTCCCGAAAAGATAGAACAGCTCATCGTGAGCAACGGCCATGTGAGCGGCCGGGACCATTACATACGCACGCTCGGTCGCAATCTTGCCCTGTTCGCCATGGCCTTCTACGGCAAGGACATCGTATATCGCACCACGGACTTCAAGAGCAACGAATACCGCAACCTGCTCGGCGGCTGCCTGTTCGAACACAACGAAGACAACCCCATGCTCGGCTACCGCGGCGTTTCCCGCGATATTCACGACTGGGAAATCGAAGCCTTCAAGCGTGCCCGTACGCTTTACGGCGGTACGAACCTCATGCTCATGCTGCCCTTCGTGCGTACGCTGGAGCAGGCCCGCTCCATGCGTTCCTACCTGGCCGACGTGCACGGCCTGCGCAGCGGTGAGGACGGACTCAAGATTCTGCTCATGTCGGAACTGCCTTCCAATGCCATTCTGGCCCGTCAGTTCATCAGCGAGTTCGACGGCTTCTCCATCGGCTCCAACGACATGACGCAGATGGTGCTTGCCACCGACCGCGACAATGCGGAACTTACGCACATATACGACGAGGAAGATCCCGCGGTCATATGGGCCATTCTGACCACCATATTCACCGGCCAGAAGTTCTGCAAAAAGGTGGGATTCTGCGGTCAGGGCGTGGCGAACAGCGCCATTCTGCGCGGCATGGTGGCTATTGCGGGCATTGTGTCCGCCTCCGTGGTGCCCGACACCTACATGCGTACCAAGGCCGACTTTGCCGCCGTGGAAGCTGAGAACATTCCGAGTTCCGGCCTTGGACAGTGGCTCCGTCGTCAGCACGCGGAAAAACTGCGCGTGCTGCTGGAAAAGCACGGTTACGCCGAGGCTGCAAAGCTTACGGAGCCGGCCGATATCCGGGCCTGGTACGATGAGGAGGTGGGCCGTCTGCACAAGGAGCTTTCCGCCTGCTTCAGCACGCCTTTCGAGCATGATGCCCGTCATAAGCTTGCCGAGTTCCGCCGTACCTTCCACAAGCCCGTGACCTATGCCTCCTGGGACTGGGACGCTACGGTGTTCGATGCCCTGCAGCAGGCCGGTTTTGCCAACTGGGAAGAACAGGCTGAAGCCTTGAGAATACAGCGCGAAAAATTCGCAGTTGAGTAATCTCTCCTGTCCGGGCGGAGCGTACAGCGTTCCGCCCGCGCGCCGGGGCAGGCGCGCCGCCGAAGGGCGGAAACTGCCTTCAGGCGGGTCCGGCGTTTCTCCCGCCTTCTCAGACGGCCGACCTCCTCCCCCGGAGGTCGGCTTTCTGTATGCGCGGGTCCGGTGATTCTGCGCAGTGCGGCATGAGAAACATGTGCGGCTCGTTTGAGGGCGGCGCATCATGAGAGAGTCGCAGCGCCGTGTTTCTGTGAGGGAACAGCTTGGCGAAAGAGCGTTTGTGATCGGGGCGGAGCCGGAAAATGGAAGCCGTGCGGTCCTGCACGGGATGAATCAGATGCAGAGAAGGCCGCCGGAAAAGTCCGGCGGCCTTCTTTCGTGCCGTGTGTCGGGGAAAAGGAAAAAACGGCGTCTGCGGAAATTTCGGAGAAGTTCCGGAATGCCTGCAGACCGGGTGATGCCAGGCGGAGTTCGATACGTGACTACTTTGCGCTGTTGACGGCGTCAAAGTCCTTGAGCATGTTGTCGTCGGGTTTTTCGGTGAGCAGGCTCACCGCCACGATGACCACGCAGGCCACGAGAAAGGCGGGCAGAAGTTCGTAGATGCCCCACACGCCGCCCATGGGCTTGACTAGGTATTTCCATACGAACACCATGATGCCGCCGGCGGCCATGCCGGATAGCGCGCCCCAGCGGTTGCAGCGCCGCCAGAACAGGGCGAAGAGCATGACAGGGCCGAAGGACGCGCCGAAGCCCGCCCAGGCAAAGGAAACGATCTGGAAGATGGAGCTTTCGGGATCGCAGGCGATGATGGTGCCCACAATGGAAATAAGAAGCACGGTGCCGCGCGCGGAAAGCATGGTGGAGCGGTCGGTCATCTGAATGTGGAACACGCCCTTGAACAGGTTTTCCGACACGCTGGAGGCAGCGGCCAGCAGCTGGCCGGAAGCCGTGGACATGGTGCTGGCCAGAATGCCGGCGAGAACGAGACCGGCCATGAAGGCGGGAACAACGCCGAAGGAGCTCAGCAGGCTGCTTATTTTGATGATGATGGTTTCGGCGTCGGAATCGGTCTGATAGGGGGCCAGAGCTCCGGCCTGAATCATGGCGTAGCCTATGATGCCGATGAAGATGGCGCAGCCCATGGCTATGACCACCCACGTGGAACCGATGCGGCGGGAAATGGCAATTTCGTTTTCATCGCGTATGGCCATGAATCGCAGCAGAATGTGAGGCATGCCGAAATAGCCGAGTCCCCATGCCAGAGTGGAGAAAATGGTGAGGGTTCCGTATTCCGACACTTCATGGCTCACGACATTGGTGGCGTGGGTGAGGCTGATGTAGCCCTCCAGACTGGCGGCGGACTTCACGGCATCCCAGCCGCCGGCCATGTGGATGCCGAAGGCCACGATGATGAAGAGCGCGAGAGTCATGATGATGGACTGCACGAGGTCGGTCATGGATGCGGCAAGAAAACCGCCGAGAATGGTGTAGCCTGCAATGACCACGGTGCCTATGAGCATGCCCGTCACGTAATCGAGGCCGCAGAGCGTGGAGAAGAGCTTGCCGCAGGACGCGAAACCGGCGGCGGTGTAGGGAATGAAGAAAATGACGATGATGAGGGCGGATATGCCCACAAGCAGGCTGCTTGTGTCGTGGAAGCGGCGGGCGAAGAAGTCGGGAATGGTGATGGCGTGGATTTTTTCGCTGTACACGCGAAGACGCTTTGCCACGATGAGCCAGTTGAGATAGGTGCCGAGGGCAAGGCCTATGGCCGTCCAGCCGGGTTCGGCGATGCCGGTGAAAAGGGCGAGTCCCGGCAGTCCCATGAGCAGCCAGGAGGACATGTCGGAGGCTTCTGCGCTCATGGCCGTGACTATGGGACCCATTTTGCGGCCGCCCAGGTAGTATTCATGGGCATTGCTGTTGCGCTTTGCGCAGATAAGGCCGATGTAGAGCATGAGAAGCAGATAGATGGCAATGGCTATGTATATGAAAATCTGGTAGTCGCTCACGGTAATGACTCTCGGAAAAAGGTGTGCGGCGCATGTCGGAGAGATCCGGCAAAAGTCCGGAAGAGTACGACGGCAGGAGCGTTTCTTGAAGGAAAAGCCGACAGAACCGCATCAGGCAGAGCTGAGGAGGCGGGCGGAAAATCCGCATTTTTCGGGGAGAAGCCGACGGTAAAAGGGCGTCGGCAAAGACGGCCTTTCAAAAGAGAACGCTGCGGACTTCACGCGACCGCCATGGCGGGATCAGACCGCCATGGGCTGACTTTTGTGCGTGACAGGTTCTCATGAATGTCCTCTCTTGATTGGGGGATTGAGGAAAGGCCTTTCAGGGGAGCATAGTCCGTTTTCCGGAAAAATAAAATCAAAAATTTTCTCCGGGGCTTTTCCGCGGAGAAACGTCGTTTGACCTTCCGCCTTGTTCGGGGCTTCCGGCTGCTGGAAAAAGCAGTCGTGGCATGACTGAAAAGGCGGCATTTTGCGTTGATGCGGAGCATCCTGGACTGATGGACGTCATTTTCTGGAAACGGAACGCTCTATGCTGGCAAAGGCGTTGTGGCCGTGAATGGATTCCTCGCTTTCCACTTCCACGCTGAACCAGGTCACATGAGAGTGCTGCTCCAGTCTCGTGGCTACGTTGCGTACCACGTCTTCCACGAAGAGCGCATTGTCGTAGGCCTGTTCCGTAACGAATTTTTCGTCAGGTCTTTTGAGCAGCGTGTAGATGGGGGCGGAGCCGGATTCTTCGGCAATGTCGATGAAGCCTTCCAGCCATTCGAAGCGGCTCATGCGCAGCCCCATGCGTACCGTGGCCCGCTGTCCGTGTGCCCCGGCGCGGCTGATGGCCTTGGAACAGGGGCATACCGTGGTGACGGGCACTTCCAGTTCCAGCAGAAAGCGCGGACCATCCTGTCCCCGTTCCAGCTCTCCGGTGAGGCGGCACAGGTAGCGCACGGGGGCGGCCTGCCCGGAAACGGGAGCGCGGCGCGTACGGAAGTAGGGGAAGCTGAACTTGGCGTAGGCTCTGTGGGCGTTGAGACGCGTGAGCACGTCGGAGAGCAGGCGTTTCATGGAGTTGTAGTCCAGTTCTTCGCCGCTGGCCTCTCGCCAGTTTTCCAGAGCCTCCACAAAGCGGCTCATGTGCGTACCCTTGTAGGCGGCCGGAAGATCGACGCCCATGTCCACGCTTGCCACGGTGTGCTGGCGTCCCTTGTCCCTGTCCTTCACGACGAGGGGCAGTTCCACGTGTTTGACGCCCACCCTGTCGATATCGAGAGCCACGCTGGAAGGGCTGCTCTGTACATCCATGAGGGAAGGGGTGTTTCCGGCGTTTGAAGTCATGCTCATGCGTGTTCCTTATGTACATGGCCGTGGAAGACATGGCGTTCCGGAGCGGCTTCTATGGCGGTGAGGGAGCAGGAGCTCTGAAGCACGCCGCGCGAAGACCGGAGCCTGTCGGCAAACTCGTTGACAGCGGCGGCGGGGCCTCGCAGAGCCATGGTTTCCAGGCAGTGATGTTCGTCGAGATGTACGTGCATGGTGGCTATCACCATGCCGTGAGCTTCATGTTGCAGGGCGGTGAGGCGGGCGGGCAGATCGTTGTCGTGGTGGTCGTACACCAGCGTGAGCACCCCCGCCACGGGAGCCTTGGGGTCGGAAACGATTTCTTCCGACAGCTCGCGGCGTATGCAGTGGCGCAGTGCTTCGGAACGGTTGGCAAAGCCCTTGCGTTCGCTGTGACGGTCAAAGGCCGTGAGCAGGTCACGCTCCAGCGACACTCCAAAACGTACCAGTTCGCTCATGATGTTGCCCCTCTTGAAACGATTTGTCTGACACTACACCAGCAGAGCGCGGGTCTCAAGCGTTTATGCCTGCTGCTTCTCCGGGAGAATGATGATGTTCGACGCCCTGTTAGGCAGAATGACGTGCGCAACCGGAATGGGCGTCCGGCTCACGCCGTTTTCCCTGCACGGGCTATTTCCCTGTCCATGAACTGAATGAGCAGAAGGGAGAGCACGGTGAGTCCCATGCCGCAGTAGAAGGGCAGCCGGTAGCCGAAGGTGACCCACAACCAGCCGCCGAGCGGCGGAATGAGCACGGCCGCGATGTGATTGATGGTCTGGGCAAGGCCCATGCTGGGAGCGACGTCTGAGGGATCGGCGATTTTCTGGAAGAAGGTCCGCACGGCAATGGCGAAGTTGAAGGTGAGGCTGTCGAGCACGTACATGATGCCGGCAAGAATGGCGCTGTCGGTCCAGGCATAGCCGAGGAAGATGAAGAATGCCGAGGTGTATTCTATGGTGAGAAGTCTGCGTTCGCCTATGCGGTTGATGATGCGGCCGATGAGCGGATTGAAGAACCAGTTGACGGCGTAGTTCACCATGTAGAGCACGGCCACGGTGCGCACGGAAAAGCCGAATTTTTCCACAAGCAGGAACAGGGAGAACACGGTGAATATCTGACGGCGGCCGCCCATGAGCAGGGTGAGGGCATAGAAGAGCCAGTAGCGGGAGGAGAAGACCATGCCTTTCTTCTGAGGCGTGACTTTCGGGCTGGACGGGTCGAAGAAGAGACAGGAGACGCCGAGAGCCACGACCACGGCGCCCATGAGTGCGAACATGGTTTCATAGGAAAGCAGGCCAGCGCCGAAGAAGACCAGCAGCGATACTCCGAGGCTCCCGCCGGCGGCAAGGCCGCGCATTCTTCCCATAATGACGGGAGTGCTGGCAAGGTCGTAGTACTGGATCATGAGCGACTGGTTGATGGTTTCGAAGAAGTGATAGCCTGCCGACATGACGAATACCGCACCTGCGATGCCCCAGAAGGAGGAAAAAAGTCCGATGACGGCCGTGCCGACGCCGCAGATGATGACCGAAAGAACACAGAGTCTGTGTTCCCTCATGATGAGCATGAGCGGCACCACGAGGAAGCAGAGAAAGCCCGGAACTTCGCGAAGCGCCACGACAAGGCCGTTGTCGGCGGCGGAAAAGCCGCCCACCTCCACAGCATAGTTGGTGTAGAGAAGGGAAGAGCCCTGAAGGCCTATCGTGCTGCCCAGGGTGAGCAGGAAGAGAAAGAGGTACATTCGCGTGTTGCCCGACACGCTGGAAACGATGGCTTTCATGGGACTCCTTTATTTTTTGGACGCAAGGCGGCATGAGCCGGAAAATTTTGACCGGAAAATATCTGCCGGTTCGTTTGTTGAAAAAAACGGAACCGGAAACGGCGCGGATTATTTTGTCTGGAGACCGGTGCGGCAGACGGGCGCGCAAAAGAGTTTTTCCTGTGTGGCCGGAGTTTTTGAGCTGAGCATGGCGTCAGGAAAAAGGCGGAAAAGAGAAGAGGCAAAGCAGAAAGCCGCGGACGGGCCGCGGCTTTCTGAAAAGACGTGCGCCTGGGGCGGAAAGTCCGCCCCGCATCAGCTTTTAGGCAAGAGCCTGGAGGAGAAGCAGCGCAACGATGTTGATAATCTTGATCATGGGGTTGACGGCGGGACCGGCGGTATCCTTATAGGGATCGCCGACGGTGTCGCCGGTAACGGCGGCCTTGTGGGCTTCGGAACCCTTGCCGCCGAAGTTGCCTTCTTCAATGTACTTCTTGGCGTTGTCCCACGCGCCGCCGCCGGAAGTCATGGAGATGGCCACGAACAGACCGGTGACGATGGTGCCCATGAGCATGGCGCCCAGGGAGGCGAAGGCGGCAGCCTGTCCGCCGCAGGCCTTGATGACGTAGTACACGACCACGGGAGCGAGCACGGGCAGAAGGGAAGGAATGATCATTTCCTTGATGGCGGAGCGGGTGAGCATGTCCACGCAGGCGCTGTAGTCGGGCTTGCCGGTGCCTTCCATGATGCCGGGGATGTTGTGGAACTGGCGACGCACTTCAACCACGACGGCGGCGCCGGCGCGGCCCACGGCCTTCATGCCCATGGAGCCGAACAGGTAGGGGAGCAGACCGCCGATGAACAGGCCGACCAGCACATAGGGATCCTGCAGGGCGAAGGTCACGTCGAGGTTGGGGAAGTAGCGGCTCAGATCTTCGGTGTAGGAAGCGAAGAGCACGAGAGCGGCCAGAGCGGCGGAACCGATGGCGTAACCCTTGGTGACGGCCTTGGTGGTGTTGCCCACGGCGTCGAGGGCGTCGGTGGTTTCGCGGATGTCTTCGGGCAGACCGGACATTTCGGCAATGCCGCCGGCGTTGTCGGTCACGGGACCGTAGGCATCAAGGGCGACGATCATGCCGGCAAGAGCCAGCATGGTGGTAGCGGCCAGGGAAATGCCGAACAGACCGGCCTGGGTGTAGGCGAAAAGGATGCCGGCGCAGATGATGATGACGGGAGCGGCGCAGGCTTCCATGGAAACGGCGAGGCCCTGGATCACGTTGGTGCCGTGACCGGTGGTGGACGCCTTGGAAATGCTGCGCACGGGGCGGTAGGCGGTGGAGGTGTAGTACTCGGTGACCACCACGATGAGGCCGGTGACGACAAGGCCGGTAAGGCTGCACAGAAGCAGACTGAAGCCGTTGAAGCTGATGCCCTGGATGGTCATTTCGCCTTCGCTCCAGAACACGAACATGGTCACGATGGCGATGAGCACTGCGGAAATGACGGCCGTGGCGATGAGGCCCTTGTACAGAGCACGCATGATCTTGCCGTCTTCACCGAGCTTGACGAAGAAGGTGCCGAGCACGGAGGCGATGATGCACACGCCGCTGATGAGCAGCGGGAACATCATCATTTTGGTCTGAAGAGCGCCTTCAAAGAAGATGGAGGCCAGCAGCATGGTGGCCACCACGGTGACGGCGTAGGTTTCGAAGAGGTCGGCGGCCATGCCGGCGCAGTCACCCACGTTGTCGCCCACGTTGTCGGCGATGACGGCGGGGTTGCGGGGGTCGTCTTCGGGAATGCCGGCTTCAACCTTGCCCACGAGGTCGGCGCCGACGTCGGCGCCCTTGGTGAAGATGCCGCCGCCGAGACGCGCGAAGATGGAGATGAGGGAGGCGCCGAACGACAGAGCCACGAGGGCCTGCATGATGTTTTCGGTGGGTACGCCGAAGATGGCGAGCACGGCATAGTACACGGCAACGCCGAGCAGGCCGAGGCCGACCACCAGCATGCCGGTGATGGCGCCGGACTGGAAGGAAATGTTGAGCGCGGGAACCATGCCCTGTTCCGCAGCGGCGGCGGTGCGCACGTTGGCGCGTACGGACACGTTCATGCCGATGAATCCGGCAAGGCCGGACAGAACGGCGCCGAGCACGAAGCCCAGAGCGGTGAGGAAGGACATGGTGAGGAGCAGCAGTACGGCGACCACCACGCCCACAATGGCAATGGTGCGGTACTGGCGCTTGAGATACGCCTGTGCGCCTTCCTGAATGGCACCGGCGATGCGCTGCATATCCTCATTGCCGGTGGAGGCGGCGAGGATGTTTTTGGCCGTCTTGAAGGCGTAGTACAGCGCAAAGGCCGCACACGCGAAGACGATTACCAGAGAAAAGAAAGTCATACATACCCCCGACAGGTAGGCTGAAAGTGGAAAAAACCAGAAAACCGGACGGGCAGGCGAACCTGCCCGTTGCTCCCTATTAAAGGAACGTCAACGATATAAAAATTCCCTGCCGATGACAAGCATCGAGGGCGGAGTTCTGCGCTGTTTGCGCATGTCGCAACGGGGCCGCAACGGTGTTTTTCCGGCCGGAAAAAGGAGCGCCTGGGGACTCTTGCGGCGACCTTCGCATCAGGCTAGGATGCGGAAGACATTTTTTGAGGAGAAAGCCATGTCATTGAAGCAGCGCCTCGGTTTTACCGAAGAACCCCTCTACGTGATGGACGGAAACGCCTTTCTGTTCCGGGGATTTTTTGCAAACTCCAGCATGTCCCGTTCCGACGGCTTTCCCACGGGAGCGCTGCATATCGTGGGGCGCGTGCTGCTCAAGCTCCTGCGCGAGGAGCGGCCGAAACATTTCGTGTTCGTCATGGACGGGCACGGCAAGCATTTTCGGCATGACATCTTTCCGGCCTACAAGGCCAACCGGCCTCCGGCCCCGGAAGGTCTCGTCATGCAGATAGAGCCTCTGCAGAATCTTGTGAGGGCTCTCGGCATGAAGGTGATCGTGTCCGAGGGGTGCGAAGCCGACGACTGCATTGCAAGTCTTGCTGCAAAGTACGGAAATGAGCGGCCCGTGGTCATCATAGGCATGGACAAGGATCTGCGTCAGTGCCTGTCTCCGGCCGTGGTCATGTGGGATCCGGCCTCCCGTGAAGAGAAGATAGTCACGCTCGAATCCTTCCGGGAGGAAACGGGGCTTGAGCCTTCCCAGTGGCCGGACGTGCAGGCCCTCATAGGCGATACGGCCGACAATGTGCCCGGAGTGAAGGGCATTGGAGCGAAGACCGCGGAAAAGCTGTTCCGTGACTTCCGCAGTCTTGAGGACGTGCGCGACCGCATGGCCGAGGTGCCTCCTTCCATACGGAAGAAGCTTGAAGGCAATGAGGACGCCATGTTCCTGTACCGGGAGCTTACGCGTCTGCACACCGACTGCTGCACGGAGCCTCTGAAGGCGCTTTCCGTGGAACCCATGGAAGCTCAGAAGGCGCGCACCTTCCTTCGGGAGTTTGAGATGAATTCGCTTCTTCGCGAACTCGACAGTCTGTTCCGTCAGGGCATTGTGTCCTTCCGAGGAGAGGATGCCGGGGAAGCCGTTTCCCCGGGAAGCGCTTCCGTGAAGTCGGCCCGTCAGCTTTCGCTTTTCGACGAGCCTGCCCCCCTGCCCTCCATGGATGAAGTGGAAGATGCCTCCCGCCTGCCCGCCTGTGCCGGACTTGTGGTGGCCGTGACGCCCGCGCCCGTGGTGCATCGTTCACAGAGTCGGGGGCTGTGCGTGGCCGTGCAGGAGGGAAAAAACGTACGTGAATGTCTTTTTTCCGGCGACAGTCGGGCGCTTGTGGCCTGGGCGTCTTCTTCCTCTCTTCTGGTCACGCCCGACTTGAAGCGTCTTTTGCACGCTCATGCGGCCTGGGGCACCATTGCGCCTTCACATTGCTTTGATCTCGGCCTTGCCGCCTACCTTCTGGCTCCCGAAGATCGGGACTACGGCTGGCCCAGCCTTTCCGCCCGCCATGCGGAAAAGAGCGGTATCCCCATGGAACGCCCGGCATCGATTGCTCTTTCCCTGCATGACGAGATGGTGAAGCGTCTTGAGCACGACGGTCTTCTCAAACTGCTGAGCAACATGGAAATGCCGCTCATTCCGGTGCTTGTGGCCATGGAGAATGCGGGCATCACCATTGACAAGGCGGCGCTGAAGGATTTTCTGGACGAGGTTCAGACAGAACTCGACGCTCTTACCGAACGCATCTACAAGGAGGCGGGGCAGGAGTTCAACATACGCTCCGCTCAGCAGATAGGCGAGATTCTCTTCAAGAAGCTGGGCCTTGCGGCGGCAAAGTCCACCAAGGGCGGGCAGGCTTCCACCTCGCAGGCCGTGCTGGAAAAGCTTTCCGGTCAGCATCCCGTGGTGGATGCGCTCCTTGAATACCGCAAGCTGGAAAAGATGCGTTCCACCTATCTTGAGCCGCTGCCGCGTCTCGCCGGGCCGGACAATCGCATTCACACCACCTTCAATCAGACGGCTACGGCCACGGGTCGTCTTTCCTCAAGCAATCCCAACCTGCAGAACATTCCCGTGCGCGGCGAGCTCGGCAGGAGAATGCGCACCTGCTTTACGGCGGGACCAGGCATGAGCCTCATTTCCGCAGACTACTCGCAGGTGGAACTTCGGGTGCTCGCGCATTACTCTAAGGACCCGACGCTTCTTGCCGCCTTCCGCAACGGTGAGGACATTCATACCCGCACGGCCGCACTTCTGCATGATGTGGATCCCTCGCAGATAGGTCCGGATGAGCGGCGTAAGGCCAAGACCATCAACTTCGGACTCATTTACGGCATGGGGGCGCGCAAGCTCGGCCAGGATCTCGGCATTCCCATGTCGGAAGCCAAAATGTTCATCGAGCGTTATTTTGCGCGTTTTGCGCACATCAAGGAGTTTTTCGACAGCGTGGAAGAAGAGGCAAGGAAAAACGGCTACGTCACCACCATTTCCGGGCGTCGCAGACCCCTGCCGGATATGCTCTCTCAGAGCGGTCAGGCCAGGGCTCTTGCCGAGAGGCAGGCCGTGAACACCCTCATTCAGGGCTCTGCGGCCGATCTCATCAAGCTGGCCATGCTTGCGGTGCATAACGACGCCGAGCTTCGCCGCATGAAGGCAAGACTGCTCCTTCAGATACACGATGAACTCATAGTGGAAGCCCCGGAAGAGAATGCCCGAGATGCAGCCGCCCGTCTTGCCCGGCTCATGACCGATACTTCCGCCTGGGGCATGGAGCTTCGCGTGCCTCTCGTGGCGGATGCCGGCATAGGGCACAACTGGGGCGAGGCTCATTAGTTCGGAAAAGTCTCCGCATCCGCCGACGTGCGGCATGCCCGTGGGCGGAAGGCGCATGCGTCTCTCCGCCTGCCCGCAGGGGATTATTCCGTTTTTTTCTCATTGTTTCGACATCACGGGCTTCTGCCCGAATCATGTGAGAATGTCATGGCTCTTCTTTCCATTCAGGATGCCGGGCTTACGCTCGGCAACAGACAGCTTCTGGATCATACCGAAATTTTCGTGGAGCAGGGCGACAGGCTCTGCATCGTAGGCCGCAACGGCGTGGGCAAGTCTTCGCTTTTGTCGGTGCTGGCCGGAAGACTTCCTCTGGACTACGGTGAGAGGCATGAGGAACCGGGGCTGCGCATAGGTTATGTGCAGCAGGCTGTGCCTGATCACTGGAAAGGTTCGGTGTTCAGCGTGACGGCCGACGCTCTTGGAAAGGAAGGGCATCTTCTGGCTGCGGCGCATCTCATTGCCTCCGACAGACGTGATCTTCTGCCCCCGGATCTTGCCAGAGAGGCCGATGCCGTCATGGAGCACGGTGAGGTATGGGAGCGGCACGGCGAGGTGCTCGGTGTCATCAACAGTCTGGCCCTTGATCCCGAGGCGGATTTCTCCACGCTTTCCGGCGGTACGCGGCGCCGGGTGGCGCTTGCCCGTGCGCTCATAGCCTCGGACGTGCTTCTTCTGGACGAACCCACCAACCATCTGGACATCAGCACCATAAGCTGGCTGGAAGAGTATCTGGCCAGGCAGGCGAGAACTCTGGTCTTCATCAGCCACGACAGGGCGTTCGTTCGTCGTCTGGCCACGCGCATGGTGGAGCTGGACCGTGCGAAACTCTACAGCTATGCCTGCGGATTTGATGCCTATCTTGAACGTCGTGAGGAACGCCTTCATGCCGAAGACATGCAGAATGCCGTGTTCGACAAGAAACTGGCGCAGGAGGAAGTGTGGATTCGGCAGGGCATCAAGGCCCGCCGCACCCGCAACATGGGCCGCGTGCGCGAACTCATGAAGATGCGCGAGGAGCGTGCGGCCCGCAGGGAAAGAATGGGTACGGCCACGCTCAACGTGCAGGAGGCGGAAAAGTCGGGCAAGCTGGTGGCGGAGATGAAGAACGTATCCTTCACCTGGCCGGACGGCTACAAGGTGTTTGAAGATGCGAACGTCATCATTCAGCGCGGCGAGAAGATAGGCCTCATAGGCGACAACGGCGCGGGCAAGACCACGTTTCTGCGTGTGCTTCTGGGGGAACTTGCGCCCACCACGGGCACGGTGCGCCTCGGTACGGGGCTGGAAATCGCCTACTTCGATCAGCTGCGCGATTCTCTGGACGACGAGAAGAGCGTGATGGACAACGTGGCCGAGGGAAACGACCGGGTGACCATCAACGGAGAGCCTCGCCACGTAGCCAGCTACCTTCAGGATTTTCTTTTTGATTCCAGCAGATTGAGAACTCCTGTCGGCCTTCTTTCCGGCGGGGAGCGCAACAGGCTTCTTCTGGCAAAGCTTTTCACCAGGCCTTCCAATCTGCTGGTGCTTGACGAACCCACCAACGATCTCGACGCCGAAACTCTGGAGCTTCTGGAGGAAATGCTCGCCTCCTACAAGGGCACGGTCATTGTGGTGAGCCATGATCGAGCCTTTCTCGACGAGCTTGTCACCAGCACCATTGCGCTTGAGGGCGACGGCAAAGTGCGCGAGTACGTGGGCGGCTATACCGACTGGCTGCGGCAGCGTCAGAAGCCGGAGGAAAAGAAGGCTGCGTCTTCGAAGGAAACGTGGAAGGAAAACGCACCGAAGAAGCGCCGTCTTTCCTACAAGGAACAGCGGGAGCAGGAGGCTCTGCTCAAGGAGAGGGACGAAATGCCCGCCAGACTCGACGCACTGGAAAAGGAGCAGAAGGAGCTGGAAGAGGCGCTGGCCGATCCCGACCTTTTCAGCCGTGATCCCGAGGCCTTCAATGTCAAGGTCGCCCGTCTGCCGCAGGTGGAGGAAGAGCAGCTGGCGCTGCTTGAGCGCGTTGATGAAATAGAGGCCAGACTCAAGGAACTGGAAATCTGACGAAATGTCTGCACTTTTTGCATGAAAAATTTCCGAAATGCCTGTGCCCTGCGACACGGGCATTTTTTCTTGTCGGGAAGCGTTTCAGACACCGATTGAAGCCCCGGGAAAATGCTGGCGGGCAAGAGCGCATTGCCCTATCATGAGTGAAGGACGTGGCGGCGGGCGTTCTCTGTCTGACCTGGCTGTTCTGGTAGGCCATGCGTCGCCTGAGCCTGTCTTCGGGAGGAAAGTGCCAGGCACGGCGCTTTTGTGGAAAAATCCCTTTTTCAGGGAGGTCGTCATGTGGAAACAGGTTGTTCAACTGCTGGGAGTTGTGATGATGCTAGCTTCAGGAGTCGTCCCCGCACAGGCCGGAGAAATATCGTTCAATGAGTTTTCCGTGGGAGAAGTGAACCTGAGGGTCATGTCCCTTGTACAGAAGGATTTGAATGCGTCCATTCTGATGCCGTCCACGGAAGAACAGAAGAAAGCCGTGGCCGCCGCCTATCCCGACGGCGCGATTCACAACGTACTCAATGTCCTGCTTATCCGTGTCCCCGGAGCCGTGGCTCTGGTGGATACGGGCTATGACTGGACGGACGAACAGATGGACGAGGCGCTTCGCGGGGCCGGACTCGGCAGGGAAGATGTGACTCACATCATCATCACCCACGCGCACGGCGATCATGTGGGCGGACTCGTGAAGGACGGAAAGCCTGCCTTCTCCCGTGCCGTCGTTCTTTTCCCCGAACGTGAGCTTACATACTGGACCAGCCCGGAGAACCGGAAGTCCGCTTCCGGAGGTGCGCTCAAGATATTCGACAACGTGGCGAATATTGCCGCCGCCTATAAGGATCGCATGGGTACCTTTGAAGCGGGCGAAAACGTGTGTGCCGCTCTTCCCGGTGTATTGGCCATGGATGAATCCGGGCATACGCCCGGCCATGTGGGCATCATGGTGTCGGCGGAAGGTAAAACCTTCGTGTTCTGGAGTGATCTGCTGCACGCTTTTGATGTTCAGGCTGCACATCCCGCCGTATCCGCGAGTTTCGATATGGACCCTGCGGCCGCTGCCCGCGTGCGCGAGGATATGCTGAACCGAGCCCGCAAGGAAGGCTGGCAGGTCACAGGTTCTCATGTGCCCTTCACCGGGCCTCGAGTGCTGAAGTAGCAAAACAGGTGTGTTTTCATCCGACGAAAAGGTGCCGGGCCTGTAGAAAATCCTTTCGGAGTTCGTTCCTGAAGAAGCGTCCCATGGTCATGGCGTGTGTTCGGCCTTGATAAGAGCGGATGCAGAAGCGTTTCAGGCATAAAAAAGGAGGAAGAACATTTTGTTCTTCCTCCTTTTTTACGGCTGTTGAGAGAAATTACAGCTTGGCGGCGGTGATGAGATCGTCCACGGCGTCACGCTTTTCCCAGGTGAAGTCGGGAAGCTCGCGGCCGAAGTGGCCGTAGCAGGAGGTCTTGCTGTAGATGGGGCGCTTCAGATCGAGGCGCTTGCAGATGAAGTAGGGACGCAGATCGAACACTTCGCGTACGACTTTCGTGAGCTGATCGTCGGGAAGTTTGCCGGTATCGAAGGTGTGCACCAGCACGGAAACGGGTTCGGCTACGCCTATGCAGTAGGCAATCTGCACTTCGCAGCGGTCGGCAAGACCGGCAGCCACGATGTTTTTGGCCACATAGCGGGCCATGTACGCGCCGGAGCGGTCCACTTTTGAGGGATCCTTGCCGGAGAAGGCTCCGCCGCCGTGGTTGCCCATGCCGCCGTAGGTATCCTGAATGATCTTGCGTCCCGTCAGGCCGCAGTCGCCCATGGGGCCGCCGATGACGAAGCGTCCCGTGGTGTTGATGAAGATTTCGCAGTTCTTCTCGTCAAAGTAGCCGGTGGGTTCGAGAATGGGGCGGATGACTTCCTTCTTCACGGCTTCCACAATGTCGTCGTGGCTTACCTTGGGAGAATGCTGGGTGGAAACCACCACGTTGTTGATGCGCACGGGCTTGCCGTCGATGTACTCGAAGGAAACCTGCGTCTTTCCGTCGGGGCGGAAGAAGTCCACGATGCCGTTCTTGCGTACGCGGGAAAGCTGGAGCGACAGCTGATGCGCCCAGTAAATGGGAGCGGGCATGAGAGTGTCGGTTTCGTTGGCGGCAAAGCCGAACATCATGCCCTGGTCGCCCGCGCCCTGATCTTCGGGATTGGCGCGGTTGACGCCCTGCGCGATGTCGGGCGACTGCTTGTCTATGGAGGAAATCACTGCGCAGGTCTGCGCGTCGAAGCCCATGTCGGAACCGATGTAGCCGATGTCGCGGATGGTGCGGCGCACGATGGCGGGCAGATCGGCGTAACCCTTGGTGGTGATTTCACCGGCCACAATGGCCATGCCCGTGGTTACCAGAGTTTCGCAGGCAACGTGGGAGTCGGGATCCTGCTGAAGCAGGGCATCGAGCACGGCGTCGGAAATCTGGTCGGCTACCTTGTCGGGATGACCTTCGGTCACGGATTCGGAGGTGAAGAGGTATTTGCCTTTAGAGGGGATCATGGTCTCTCCTTGAAGTTCACGAGGCGCTCGGAGGGATGCGGCAGGAACCGGAAGCCGTGAGCGTAGAGGCATCCGGGAAAGGGCATATCTTTATATCAAGCTATGGTAATATGCCTTTCACTCCGACACTATACACAGGGAGTTGCGGACTGTCCAGCTTCTTGACGGGATAACATCGTAACGTTATGCCCTTAAGAAAGGGAAAACAGAAGGATGGTTTCTGGCTCGGCCGGCGGGTCCTCCTGCTTCAAGTGCCTGTCGGGAGTTTGCATGCAGTCTTTCTATCAGGGAAAAATCGACAATTTCTGCGCCATGTACGCCGTGCTCAACGCGTTGCAGGTGCTTTTCAGCATAGGTCCGCTGCAGGCCAGAAGAATTTTCAATCGCGTGCTGCTTGCGCAGTCTGCCGATTCCGAGGCGTTTGCGCGCATACTTGAGCACAAAACGGACTATGTGGCTCTTGTGGATTATATGCTCGACGACGTGAGGGAACATGAATTTCCCGGTCTTTGCGTGAGCGCCCCCTTCGGGTCGGATGCTTCCTGCGATCAGGTCTGGGAGGCACTCCGTTCCTGTGCGCGTCCGCCCATGCCGCTGGTTTCGGTGTTTCGTTTTCTGCGCATCGCTCCGCCGTCGGAGAGGCCCTATGTGGATCACTGGACGGTGGGATATTATATGGATATGGAGGGGCTGCACTTTCTGGACTGCAGCCTGGAGGCGGGCGCTCTTTACTGCCTGCCCTATGCGAAACTGACGGATCCGTGGCGTCCTCTCAGTCGGGAATATGTGGTTATCCCGCCGGAAAGCGTAAGGATTCTGTCTGCTTCCCGCACTGCGGGCCTTCCGGTGTGAGTATGGCACTTACTTCACGGCAGAAAATGGGGGCCGCCGCCCTCATCATGGCGTTCAGCGTTCTTGTTTCACGCTTCATGGGGCTTTTCCGCGACAAGATCATCTCCTGGCAGTTCGGTGCGGGCGGTGAGACCGATATTTACTTCGCGGCCTTCGTCGTGCCGGATTTTCTCAATTATCTTCTGGCGGGCGGATACATTTCCATTACGCTCATTCCGCTCCTTTCCCGGCGTTTTGAAGAAGATGAGGCCGACGGCTGGCGGCTTTTCGGAGCCGTGTTCACCTGGGCCACGCTGGCCATAGGTGTTTTATCCGTGCTGGCCTTTGCGGCGGCCTCAGAACTTGCGCCCGTGGTGGCCCCGGGATTTTCTCCCGAGCAGTGCGAGCGACTGGCCGAGTTCTTGCGTATTGTTCTTCCGGCGCAGGTGTTCTTCCTTCCGGGAGCGTGTCTTTCGGCCGTTCTTTACATTCGGCATCAGTTTACGGTGCCCGCTCTCATGCCTCTTGTCTATAACGGATGCATTCTGCTTTTCGGCGTGGGATTGCCGTGGCTCGGCCTTGCGGAGGGCATGGAAGGTTTCTGCTGGGGCGTACTTGTCGGTGCGGCTCTGGGGGCATTCGTCCTGCCGCTTGTTGCCGTGCGGGAAGGCGGACTTCGTCTTTCCTTCCGGCTCTCGCATCCTCTCATGAAAAAGTTTCTGCTCCTTGCCCTGCCGCTTATGATAGGTCAGTCCGTGGTGGTGCTCGATGAACAGTTCGTGCGCATTTTCGGCAGCATGGCCGGCGACGGCGCGGTGAGTCTTCTCAACTACGCGCGGCGCATCATGATGGTACCCGTGGGTGTGGTGGCACAGGCCGCCGGTGTGGCGTCCTTTCCCTTTCTGGCGTCGCTGGCTGCAAAGGGCGACATGGATGAGTTCCGCGCAACGCTGCGCCGTACCATGACGAACAGCATGATTGTGGCCGTGCCCGTGGCGGCCTGGATGATCACCGCTTCCGGTCCTGTGCTCGGCTTCATTTTCGAGGGCGGAAGCTTTTCCGTTTCCCATACCCTGGGAGCCGCTCCCCTTCTTCAGATCATGCTTGTGGCCGTTCCGTTCTGGCTTTTGCAGCAGGTGACGGGCCGAGCCTTCTATGCCATGGAAGATACCGTCACTCCCGCCGTGGTGGGTACGGTGGTCACGCTTCTTGCCGTTCCCGCCTATTTCCTGCTCATTCCGCTCACGGGGGTGCGGGGTGTGGCCGTGGTGACCACGGTTTCCATTGCTCTTTACGCGCTGGTGCTCATGGTCGTGGCCTGCCGACGCTGGGCTTCCGGGGCCTTTGCCGGAATCTGGGGAACGGCGTGGCGCAGCGCTCTTATTTCCATGCCGGGTTGCGGACTTACTCTCGCCGTCATGCATGACGGTTTCCGTCTCATGGCGGGATGGAATCTTCTGCTTCAGCAGTTCATCGTGCTTGCCGTGGGAGGTCTGCTTTTCCTGGCTTCGTGGCTCGTCATTGCCTGGTTTTTCCATCGCGACTATTTTTATCTTGTCACTTCTCCCTTCCTGCGGCGCCTGAGACGCGTCTCAAAGTCCTGACGGAGTCTGCTTCATGAATGTCATACGCGCCAGTCATGCCGGCTTCTGCATGGGCGTGGCTCTTGCTCTTCACAAGCTCGACACCATTGTGGCCGCACGTTCCGGCGAAAAGGTGGCTACGCTCGGCGAAATCATCCACAATCCGCAGGTGCTTGAGGATTACGCGCGCAAGGGCGTGCGCTGTCTGCACTCCGTGGAGGATGCCGAGGGGGACATGTCCGTGCTCATACGCGCGCACGGTATTCCCCGCGATGTGGAAGTGCGTCTGCGTGAACGCTGTGCAAGAGTGGAGGATGCTACCTGTCCCCGCGTGAAAAACGCCCAGCTTGCCATTGCCGAGGCCACGGCAACGGGGCGTGAGCTTCTGCTCTACGGAGAGGAGTCCCACCCCGAGGTTCGAGGTCTTATTTCCTATGCGGCGGGAGAAAGCCGTATTTTTTCCTCCATTGCCGATCTTGAGACCCTTATTGCCGGAGAAGAGCTTGAGGGGCATCCTCTGGTGCTTGCCGCCCAGACCACACAGGACCGGCTTATCTTCGATGAAATGCACCGGCGACTTGCCGCAAGGTTCGGTTCATCGCTCATTGTGCTCGACACCATTTGCGATGCTACGCGCGAGAGACAGGAAGAGGCCGGAGAAATTGCGGCCCGTGTGCAGGCCATGGTTGTGGCCGGAGGCAAGTCCAGCGGCAACACGAAGAGACTGGCGGAGCTTGCGCGTATGCGCGGCGTACCCACGGTGCTCGTGGAAACGGCCGACGAACTTTCGAAATCCGATTTTGCCGGAGTGCGTACCGTGGGACTCACGGCAGGAGCTTCCACGCCCCGATACATCATCGACGAGGTGGAAAAAAAGCTTCGTCTTCTGTAGGGTTGCGCGTTTCTTTTAGGGAGACGTCGAGAGTTTTTCCTGACGAGAGAGCAGCAGGAAAGGGCGGTCGGCGCGGTGCGCTTGGGAAAGAGGATGAGCCGTTCGATTGTCTGTATTCCCTTGCGGGGCAAGAACCGGAAAGCTTGCTGAAACATATTGTAACAGGAAAAAAGGTGCGATTAAATTCACTCCCGGCTATAGTCGTTCCAGACTGTTCTGGAGGAATCTGCCATGCCCGATACCGATACCGTTCAAAAGCCCTCGCTTTCCCTTCTTGTCGTTGACGACGATCAGGACATCCGCGACCTCATGGCCGACTATCTTCGTCAGCACGGCTTCACCGTGCGTGTGGCCGACGGCGGCAAGGCCATGTTCGAAAGCCTGGAAAACGAAGTGCCCGACCTCATCGTACTCGACATTATGATGCCGGGCGAGGACGGACTCTCCCTGTGCCGTCGTCTGCGTGCTGCGGAAGGTTTTTCTTCCGTTCCCGTCATTTTTCTTACGGCCCTCGGCGATACCGCCGACCGCGTGGTGGGGCTGGAGCTCGGAGCTGACGATTATGTGGTCAAGCCTTTCCAGCCGCGCGAACTTCTGGCCAGAATCCGTGCCGTGCTTCGCCGTTCCGGTCGGACGACGGACAGCTCCGCCGAGGCCGGACGCCCGGAAAAAGCCTATCACTTCAGCGGCTGGACGCTGGATATTTCTGCCCGTCACCTTATTGCTCCCGGCGGCATGGTGGTGAATTTGAGCGGTGCGGAATACCGCCTGCTTACCATATTTCTTGAGCATCCTCAGAAGGTTCTGAGCCGCGATTTCATTCAGGATGAGCTTCAGGGACAGGAAACCGACCGCAGCCCCTTCGATCGCAGCCTTGATGTTCAGGTATGCCGGCTGCGTGCGCGTCTGCGCGATACCGGCGACGGCGACAAGGGCCGCGAAAACAAGCTCATAAAAACCGTGCGCGGTGACGGCTACGTGTTCACCAGTGCCATTACGGCGGAGTAGTTATGGCCGTTGCGGGAAGCCGGAGCAGTTCCGAAGAAAAACGCGGTGTGCTGTGCAGCCTGAAGCGCATGGTCTCGCGGCTTTCGCCCGATTCTCTTCTGGCGAGACTCATACTCATTTTTTCGGCGGGTTTTTTCGCGCTGCTTCTGCTCACCACCATTTATGCGGGAGAGTCCCGCCATTTCTACTTCATGCGAGGGCTTATGGCCGACAGGGCCCGCCGCATGGCGGAAGTGGCCGTTTTGCTTGATGCCACCTCGCCGGAAATACGTTTTGTGCTGCGGGAGCAACTCAACAGCCGCGGTTTTTTCGTGCGCTTCATGTCCACCCGGCCCACCGTGACCGTCCATGAGGATCTGAAGGAAGTGTCGGAACTCATGGAATATATGCTGAATGTTTCTCTTGCTCGCCTTTACGGCGATATGCCCGCAAGACACGGCAGAATGATGCACGGCGCAGGCCACGGCGCCATGTCCGACCGGACGAACGAAGACGTGCCCCGTCGCGGTGTTCTGGCCATACGCGAGCTGAATCTGCCGAGTCCCATGGAGTCCTTCGGACAGTCCGTGTGCCAGTACTTCACCAGAGACAAGAAGACCCGCGGTCCTTCCGTGTACCAGGCCACGGCCGTCGTGCCTCTTCATGACGGCACATGGGTGCTCATTGAGGATTCCGCCCCCGGCTACCCGCCCATGCCCTATTTTCCCTTTACCAGCATCATGGCCATAGAAATGTTCTTTGTGGCCATAAGTCTGCTGGCCTTCTACCTGTGTGTGAAACCCCTGCGCAGGCTGGCCCGGGCCGCCGACCGCTTCGGCCGCGACATACGTACGCCGGCTCTGCCGGAAACCGGTCCTACGGAAGTGCGTGAGGCCGCACAGGCCTTCAACAGAATGCAGACGAGCATACGGGAATTTCTGGATGAGCGGGAGCGTACGCTTGCCGCAGTGTCGCACGATCTGCGTACGCCTCTTACGAGAATGCGTCTTCGCGTGGAACAGCTTGACGAAAGCCAGCGCATTCCTCTTCAGAAGGACATAGGCGAACTGCAGCAGATCATGGACACCACTATAGACATTGCGCGAAGCAAGAGCGAAAACGTGGCAGTGGTGGATGTCATGTCCCTTATTGAAAGTCTTGTCGAGGACAGGCAGGACATGGGACAGGATATTCGTATGGAGGATCGTCTTCAGGATCCCGAAGCCATGTTTGCCATTCGACCTCTCAAGGCGCGTCCGCTCAGCATGAAGCGCTGCCTTGCCAACCTCATGGACAATGCCCTGCGCTACGGCGGCCATGTGGTAGTCGATGTGGTGGACGGCGACGACATGCTGTCCGTCATTATTTCCGACAGCGGGCCGGGCATTGCCGAATCGGAACTCAAAAAGGTGTTTGAGCCCTTTTACAGGGTGGAACGGTCCCGCAACCGCAGCACAGGGGGAACCGGACTCGGTCTTTCCATCGCGCGCAGCATGGCCCGCATGCACGGCGGCGACGTGACGCTGGAAAACAGGCCGGAAGGCGGTCTCAGAGCTACGGCGACCTTCAAGCGGTCGTGATGGGACAAGGGAAAAAAGGAGTTGTCATGAGTCGTTTCATTGTTGTCGCACTGATTTGCATGGGCTTTGCCCTGTCCGGCTGCGTTGTTCCGCCGCCTCATCACGATGAGCCGGGATACGATCATCCCCGCGGTCACAGGCCTCCGCCTCCGGAACATCACCCCTATTGGGGACCGAGAATGCGCTAGCGTTTTCTGTTCGGCCTGAGCCTTCTTTCGGCTCAGGCCTTTGACTCTGCTGAGTATTCGGAGTTGTCTGCCGTGTCTGAAAAGGGAGGTTTTCTCCGGGATAGGTGCATACTCCTGAGCCCGTTTCAGGGAGGAGCACTCCGGATATTGTTCCGAGACTTCGGAATCCTGGAGTCCGGCAACATTCATGAACGTGGAGGTACAACATGAAAGCTCTGCCCGTTGCCATCGGCTGTCTTTTCCTTCTGGCCGGCTGCATTCCGCCGCAGCCGGGTTCCGTGGCCTATGCGGACTATCGTCCTGCTCCTGTGCGTCATGAAGTGCGTCCCGCGCCTCCTGCTCCGCGTCCCGAAGTCCGCAGGCCTGCGCCTGCGCCTCGTCCCGAGGCAAACAGACCTGCCCCCCGTCCCGGCGTGAACAAGGCCCCGGCTCCCCGACCGGAGAAACACGTAACGCCGTCCCGTCCCGGAAATCCGCCGAAGTCTCCCGCCATGCAGAAGCCCTCGGCGCCTTCAAAGAAGCCCGGCGGTACACCGCCTTCTTCCAAGAGAAGCGCCCCGGGACGTCCTGATGGCCGCAGATAGGTCATCAGGCCTTTTCCCGGAGAATCAAGTGCCGAAGCTTCCTTGCGGGCAATATCCTGTTGTCCGGCCGGGGGCTTCGGTTTGATATTTTCCGGGGTCTGTCATGTAACATCAGCCCTCCTTTTCGGGAGGTTGTCCATCATGAAAACCAGGATTCTCCGTACCTTCCTTTTTGTTTGTCTGCTGTTCGGCCTTGTTCCTGCCCCTTTTCTTCATGCTGCGCCTTCATTTACGGCAAGACAGCAGGAACGCGTCACTCCGGCCGTTCGTGCCGTGAATGCCGTGGCTCCGGCGGTGGTGAACATTACAAGTACATTGGTGGAACGTCGTTCCGCCCGCGAGCTCATGCCTTTTGATTTATTTTTCAATATGCCCGGCCGGGATCTTCGCAGCGAGAGCATAGGTTCCGGCATCATCATAGACGGCCGCCGCTCCCTTGTGCTCACCAACGCCCATGTGGTGAACGGAGCCTCATCCATTTCCGTGAGACTCCTCGATGGGCGCACCTTTTCCGCCGACGTGGTGGGGGCGGAGCCCGACTTCGACATTGCCGTGCTGCGCCTCAAGGGCGCAAAGAATCTTCCTTCCGTAGCCATGGGCGATTCCACGGATCTCATGCCCGGCGAGAATGTGATTGCCATTGGAAATCCCTTCGGATTTTCCCACACGGTGACCACCGGCGTGGTTTCCGCTCTGGATCGTACCATTGAGGCGGAAGACGGCGTGTTCACGGATCTCATTCAGACCGATGCCGCCATCAATCCCGGCAACAGCGGAGGTCCGCTGCTCAATGTGCTCGGAGAACTTATAGGCATCAACACCGCCATTTACGACAGGGCACAGGGCATAGGCTTTGCCATTCCCATCAGCAAGGCCCGCCGCGTGGTGGACGAGATTCTGGATCAGGGCCATGTGAGTACGCCGTGGCTTGCGCTCATAGGGCAGAACGTGGATCCGCGTACGGCCCGCTATCTGCGCCTGCCCGAAGCCGAAGGGCTGCTCGTGACGGAAGTGTTTAAAAACGGCCCGGCCGACAAGGCGGGACTCCGGCCAGGCGACGTGATCATGGAGCTTTCCGGCAACGCCGTGACCGACAGGGACAAGTTTCTGTCCCTTTTGCGCAATCATCAGCCGCACGCTCCCGTGACCCTCAAGGTGTGGCGGGACGGCTCGGAAAAAAGTTATACCCTCACCACAACGGACTTCGACGACGGCACGGCGGCATCGCTGGCGCTGCGCCGCTGGGGCGTTTCCGTGAAGGACGGCAGAAACGGAGCCGTGGTTACGGAGGTGAAGGCCAATTCTCCCGCCTTCCGGCTGGGGCTGGAAAAGGGCGATACCATTACGGCGGTTTCCGGACGCGTCACGGATTCCCGCAGGGCCTTTCTCGATGCTTTCAGACGCGATTTTCTCAAGCGGCAGATTCTGCTTCAGGTACTGCGCGGAGGGCGTCTTTATCAGGTCCGCATGGGAATTTAGGCGTCGGCCTCGGCGTTGCGTCCCGGTCGTAAAAAGGCTAAGGTGGGTAATCCCTTTTTCAGGAGTTGAGGTATGAATCATTTCCGTCGTCTTTCCCTGTTGTTTTGCGCGGTACTGATGTTCGCCGCCCTTACCGGGTGCCTGGCCCAGAATAATGTCCGCCTGCTCTATAATCCCGGCGGATCGTCCGCTCTGCCCGTGGCTACGGCTCCCCGCGTGGCCGTGGTGGTGTTCGAGGATCAGCGCGGCCGCATAGACATCGGCGTCCGCAAGGACGGCAGTCCCTTCCAGCCCGGCTCCAGTGTGGCGGAATGGGTGAGTCAGTCTCTGGCCGACGAACTGGCCCGTCAGGGTGCGCAGGTCTCTCTGGCTACGTCCATGGCGCAGGCGCAGGCCGGTCAGCCAGACTACATCGTGGGCGGCGTGGTTGAACGCGTGTGGCTTACGGAAAAGAGCATGAGCAACTACGATGCCGTCATCCGCATTCAGACCCGTCTTTACAGTCAGAAGCAGGCCACTGTGACCAGAAGCTTTGCCTCCCAGCAGGAAAAGACCGGCATTCCCGGCGCCGCTCTTGCGGAGGAAACGCTCTCCAGCACGCTGGCCGATGTTCTCAAGAATGCCTCCATGTCCATCATGGGAGCCATGCGCTGAGACCTGAAACGTTGAAATTTTCGCCGCGTCCGGTCTTCTCCGGGCGCGGCGTTTCTTTCGGCGCGTTCTTGCGTGTCCCGTCGAGGAAGCAACGCGCCGGTTCGGAGCAAGCATGAGACCTGTTCTCGTCAAGGCCTACGGGGCCCTCAATCCGGCCACGGAAGAAACCTATCGCGCGGTGCGTGCAGTACTGGAAGACTGGTACATTCCCGATGCCGTGGAGCTTTCGGGCGATCTTCTGCGCATAAGCTATGAAGGCGAGGTTTTCCCGGATGCGGAAGTGGTGGAGGCCATACGCCCCTTCCTCTGCGATGAAAGCGAAGGCAAGCTCGACATCCTTGATCTTGAGGCCTGGACGCTGCACCGGTACTTTTTTGCCTACGGAAGGCTTCGCGACCATACCGCTACGCTGGACAAGGCACTGGAAGCCTGTTCCATGCATTAACAGCGGGCAGCACAAGAATTTTCATCCGACGTTTCTTTCTGCGGCTCCGTATTGTTCCGTTCTCTCACGAGTGCGGAACAGGACGGAGTCTTTTTTTTAGGCTCGTCCGTCGGAATGCCTGTTTTCCGCGGCAAAATATGTCCGGGGAATGCCCGCCTGAAGACTCCGCACAATAGTTGTGCCTTCATCTTTGTTCCACGGAGGAAGAAAGAGGAAGGCTTTTTTTTGTTCCTTTCTTCGAGAGATTCCGTTCCGTTGTGTCTTTTTTTCGTCGCTCGGAAGAAAATTTTTGCAGCAGATTCTTTGCGGAAACGCCGAAAGTACGAAATAGGTCCGGAATGATTCAGCGGTTGATACAAAAAAGTATTTAATAGGCTTTCCCTTTGAAAATACGGACGATTCATTCCGTGAAGGCGGGAATCAAGGAAGTCCCCTTTAAAAATGCGACAGGCACATAATATTTTTTTGTACTGTGCAATATGAAAGCAAAACGAAAAAGAGTCACGTTATTTCACCATGTTGGATTATTTTTTCGAAATTGGCACGGTATGTGCAGACAAGAATGCAGAATCTGACGTTCAGGATGAAGGAGGAAATATCAATGAACGCTGCCGATACGGGTTTTGTTCTTGTCAGTGCCATGCTGGTCATGCTCATGGTTCCGGCGCTCGCACTGTTCTACGGCGGACTTGTGGCTTCCCGCAACGTGCTTTCCACCACCATGCACAGTTTTGTTCTTCTCGGCGTAGGTGCGTTGCTCTGGCCTCTCGTGGGCTATACTCTGGCTTTCGGACCGGATATTCACGGACTTATCGGCGGCCTTGAGAACATCATGCTGTTCGGCGTGGGCAAGGAGCCTTTGAACGGAGGTTCCATTCCCGCCCTGGCCTTTATGGCCTTCCAATGCATGTTCGCCGCGCTCACTCCCGCGCTCATATCCGGCGCATATGCGGAGCGCATACATTTCCAGGCCATGCTTCTCTTTTCCACACTGTGGCTGCTCGTGGTCTATTGCCCCATGGCTCACTGGGTATGGGGCGGAGGCTGGCTCATGCAGATGGGCGCGCTTGACTTTGCCGGCGGCGCCGTTGTGCACATGAGTTCCGGTTCCGCCGCTCTTGCCGCCGCCATAGTGCTCGGCAGGCGTTCCACCATGGGACGCCGCGCAGGTCTTCCCCACAACATTCCCATGACGGTGCTCGGCGCGGGCCTTCTTTGGTTCGGCTGGTTCGGCTTCAATGCGGGCAGTGCACTTGCGGCCAACGGACTTGCGGCGAACGCGCTTGTGACCACACATCTTTCCGCAGGCTGCGCCATTCTCGGATGGCTTGCCGTGGAACGCTGGCATACCGGACATTTTACCGTTCTCGGTGCGGCTTCCGGGGCCGTGGCCGGTCTTGTGGTCATCACTCCCGCAGCCGGTTTCGTGGAACCCTGGGCGGCCATAGTCATGGGCCTTCTCGGCGGTGCGGTCTGCTACGGCGGTATTTTCCTCAAGAGACTTTTCAACTATGATGACGCTCTCGACGTGGTGGGCATTCACGGCGTGGGCGGTGTGCTCGGCGCTCTGCTTACGGGCGTGTTCGCCTGCGCCGAAGTCAACGGCGTGGACGGCCTTCTGTACGGTAATCCCCATCAGCTCTGGGTGCAGTTTGTGTCCGTTGTTGCCACGGTGGGATTCTGTTTCCCGGTCAGCTTCGCCCTGCTCAAGCTCACTGACAGGCTTGTGGGGCTGCGCGTGCCGCTGGATAAGGAAGTGACGGGTCTCGACATTTCGGAACACTCTGAATCCGGCTACCAGATATAATGACAGAATGATGAGGATACTGACATGCAGAAAGAAGATTCCCTTAAAAAACTGCAGGTGATTCTGAGACTGGAAACCGTGGATCGCGTGAAGGAAGCTTTAAGCTCCATAGGCATAGGCGGCGCCACGCTTATGGAAGTGCGGGGCTTCGGCCGTCAGCGCGGACATACGGAAATTTACCGTTCGCAGAGAATGGAAGTGGACTTCCGCTCCAAGATGATGCTGGAAATCGTGATGGAAGAGGAAAAGGTGGACGCTGCGGTGAAGATCATTCTGGAGAACGCCCGCACCGGAGCCGTGGGTGACGGAAAAATATTCATTCTGCCCGTGGACAACGTCATCCGCATACGCACGGGAGAATACGGCAAGGCGGCTTTGTAGAAGAGCCGGACGAAAATCGGAAAAGATGCATGAAGTGCACCGAACGGGCCATGAGCCTTGCCGGTGCACTTCATGTTTGACGGCTTATCCGCGTGCGTGCCGTTGAGCGGCGCGGTATTTACGTTCATAAGGAAGGACTTTCTCCTTCAGCCTGTCGTCGTCTTAAAATGCGGAGAGCTCCCGGGAAGTTTTTTCGGGAGCTCTCCTGGTTTGAGGAGGGCAGACGGAGGGGGAATCCGTCCTTTGTTTTTTCCGGCCCACCTGTGTCGGCAGCCGGAAAGAAAGCAGAAGACTACAGGAAGATTTTGTTTTCCGATGATCAGAAGAGCACGGGGCCGAGTATCATGGTGACGATGGCCGTGGAGAGGTAGGCGCCTATGATGGCAATGGGCGCGGTTTTCCAGATGACGGCGGTGTTGCTCCACTCGTTGCCGTGCAACAGGGCTGCGCTGGCACTTGCGGCGGGCGTGAGGAAGGCGAAGTGCACGCACATGACCACCATGATGAGGGGAATTTCAGGAGCCATGCCGGTGGCCTGGCTGAAGCTGTAGATCACGGGCATGAGCACTACGCCTACGGCGCCGTTGTTCATGACCTGGGTAAGCAGCATGGCGCCGAAGCCGATGATGAGGGCGAAGGTCATGGGAGAGCTTTCACCGAAGAGCGGCATGATGAGGCCCATGAGGAAGTCGGTGATGCCGCTGTTCGGAGCGGCCATGCCTATGGTGAGCGGCTGAACGAAGGCGAGAAGCAGCACGATGCCCCAGGTTACGCCGGAATCGACCATGACCTTGAAGTTGAGCAGCGGCTTTCCGTCCACGCGTATGCAGGCCATGATGGTTACAAGCAGAATGACGACGCCGGTATTGTCTATGGCCTTGAGGAAACGGGTGAGGAAGAAGTCGGCGGGCAGGAAGCTTGGCGCAAGAAGAAGCAGCACCAGCATGAAAAGGAAGACAAGAATGGTTTTCTGTACGTTGTTGAGGTTGAGTGCACCCTCGCTGTCGAGGTCGTCGGCCTTGAGATCGCGCAGCTTCGACATGTCCGGTCTGAACACGTATTTGCCCATGAGAATGAAGAACAGCGAGCAGAGAACGCAGATGAAGCAGGCAATGATCATGTACTTCGCGTAGTCGATGCCGCTGCCGGACATGGTTTCGTAGGCGCTGAACACTGTGAGGGCCACCTGCTTGAAGGGAATCATGGACTGGCCTATCTGCGTGGCGAACACGATGCCGAACACCATCATGGTGGGGTAGCCGTCGCCTCTTTTATAGCCGCAGACCTCGCACACGCCGTAGAGAATGCTCCAGCCTATGAGTGCTGCGGGCGAGGCGCTGGTGAGCGCGCCGAGTATGAACATGGAGGCGAGAAAGGTGAACGTGAACAGCCAGGGTTTCCCGCACACGCATTTTCTTGTGATGAACCACAGAGAGATGAATTTGGAAAGGCTGTAGTAGTTGATGGTTGCGCAGAACACGAAGATGAAGAACATCATCTGCACGATGGGGTGACCGAAGCTGTTGTTGAGCAGCTTCACGGGAGTCATGCCGCCTATGAGCATCATGGCGAGAAGGCCTGCAAGGCTCGGCCAGACGATTTCAATGAATATCCAGCCGTACAGTACGCCGAGGAATATGCCGACGAGATTCATGCCCAGAGGGGTGAGCGGAGCAAGGGGAGGAAGCTGCCCACGCCGAACATGATGATGAGGCAGACGGCCGTGTGGATGTAGTAGGAAAGGGAAAGGGGGCGTTTTTTTGCCGAAATAGCAGTGCTCATGCTTTTCCTCGAATAAGATGGGATATTTTTCACGCGGGAGGGCAGGAGAGGGGCGCGACCGCCGGGGGACGGCCGCGCCGGAAGGTTCCGCTGCGGGCGGAACTAGCCTGCATGCCGGTGATCAGGCCAGTTGAAGTTGTCCATGTAGTAGCGGTAGGGCTTGACCGGATATTCGTCGATGGGCACGGGAACGGTGTGCAGTTCGCGTCTGCCGTCCACCTGCTTCTGTTCTATCCACTTGAGCCAGTGGGCGTTGTCGCGTTCGGGGAAGTCCTCGCGGAAGTGTCCGGCGCGCGATTCCTTGCGGGTAAGCGCTGCGGTGAGGCTGAGATCCGTAAGGAGAATGGTGGACTGCGCCTCGAAGAGCTTGGCGAGTTCGTGCGCGTCGCGCGCGCCCATGCGGGGCGCGAATTCCTCGCGTACTTCGGCCACGCGGTCGAGTCCGCGGGTGAGTCCACGACCGGTCTTCATGAGGGCGATGTCAGGAGCGCTCATGACGGTGCGCATGTCGTCAATGACGTCCTTGGGCGCAATGCCGTCTCTGCCTAGGTATTTGAGCAGGCCGTTCAGCTTTTCTGCCGCCAGAGCCTTGTCGAAGGGGACTGCGTCGTGGCCCTGCACGAAATGTGCTGCGGCTTCGCCTGCGGAATATCCCGTGGTAGCGGTAATGCAGGTGGCCCAGCCGCCCATGTACACGCCGGGGTCGGGGTTGCGGGCAAGGCCTGCGGCGTAAAGACCCTTCACGGCCGTGGAGCCGTCGAGATCGGCCACTATGCCGCCGTAGGTATGGCGTACCTGCGGCATCCACTGGAGCTTCTGTGCAAAGAAGTCTATGCCCATGGCGCGCAGCTTCTTGTCGTTGAGTCCCATCCATCCGGCGCGCGGACGCATGGTTTCCACGTCTTCGGGCTTCATCTGGCTGCAGTCGAACACTATGGGGCCGTTGCCCGCCCGCACTTCGCACACCATGCCGCGCGTATTGTAGTGGGGATCGGCCTTGGCGCCGAACTTGGGCGAGTATTTGCGCATGAAGTCTTCGCCCTTGTTGTTGAGAAAGCGCGCTCCCTTTGGCAGAAGGCCGGTCTGGCCTTCCCAGGCGAAGTCCACGGGTACGTTCCATACCTTCCAGAATTCGAAGTTGCGCATGGCGCAGCCTGCGTTCCAGGCAATGCTCACGCCTTCGCTGGCCGGAGTGTTCTGGTGATAGGAGGGCTTCCAGCCGCCGGTATTGGTGGCCAGCAGTACGGCGCGCGCTTTGATGAAGACCGGAACGCCGCTCTGGGAATGGAAGCCTACGGCGCCGGTCACACGTTCGCCGTCGGTGATGACGTCGGTGATGACGGTGCGGCCGAGGCGGCGCACGCCGCGCTTTTCGCATTCCTGCTTGAGCAGGCGGGCCTTTTCAATGCCGCCCATGCCGTAGGGGTGATAGTAGTAATAGCGCATGTGGTCGAGCGCTCGCTGCGGAATGAAGCACAGCTCTCCCTTGTCGTTGCGCACGAACTTGTGGCCCCAGTTTTCGAAGTCCATGAAGCGTTCGTAGGACTGGGTGAGTATCTGGCCGAGAATGCGCTGATCCGCCAGGCCGTCGTAGTAGTACACGAGATCGTCGAGCAGGTCGTCGAGATTCATGTCGGGCTGCTTCACGATCATGTCGCCGCCGGAAAGTCCGCCGAGTCCGCCCCAGTCGCGGGGGCCCTTGTCCACCACCAGAACGTCGTCAAGAAAGTCCTTGGCCCGCATGGCGGCCCACATGCCGCTGAAGCCGCAGCCTATGACGAGAAGGTCGGTCGAGTATTCGTATCCTCTGGTTTCTTTCATGATATCCTCCGGGTTCAGCTCTTGGCGACTTCAATCTGGTCAAGGGTTCTGGCGAAGCGTTCTTTGAAGGGATGAACGAATATGGCGCCGGAGGGACAGTTGAGCTCGCAGTTGAAACAGGTCATGCAGTCGTCGGTATAGGTGATGCGGGACTTGCTGCCGCAGGTCATGCAGCGCAGCGCTTCGGCAAAGCACGCTTCCATGTCCAGCGGCTTCGTGTGTTCCGCAAAGGGGTGCTCGGGATCGGCGGGAAGAAGTTCGCGTTCATGGCGGGGTTCGTGGCGTATGCCTTCACCGGGCAGCTTTTCTTCCGGCACACAGGGGCGCTTTCGGGCTCTTTCGCCGGTCATGTCCGCTCCCTTCAGCATGCGGTCGATGGATATGGCGCATTCTCTGCCTCCGGCAATGGCGGATACCACGGAGGAGGGGCCGGTGGCCGCATCGCCTGCGGCAAAAATGCCCCATGCCGAGGTTGCGAAGGTGACTTCTTCCGTGGTGATGCGTCCGCGTTCCACCGTGACATCGCCGGCAAAGCCGTCCAGTTCGGACTTCTGGCCTATGGCGAAAATAACGTGCGAGGCGGCAAGATGCAGCTTGGAGGATTCGTCGAACTGAGGATTGAAGCGGCCGGATTCATCCTTGAGGCTGGTGCAGGCGAAAAGTTCGATGCCGGAAACGCGGCCGTCTTCCGTGAGAATGCGAGCCGGGCCGAAGCCGCAGTGGAATTCCACGCCTTCGTTTTCGGCATCTTTCTGATTGTGGGGATAGGCGGGCATGGCATCGCGGGATTCAAGACAGGCCATGTGCACGCGGGAGGCGCCGAGACGTTTTGCCGTGATGGCTGCGTCCACGGCCACGTCGCCTCCGCCTATGACCACGACGTCGCCGGAGATTTCAGGTTTTTCATCACTGCGGCAGGCGCAGAGGAAGTCGAGCCCCCAGTGAACGCCTTCGGCCTCAACGCCCTCGATGTCCACCTTTCTGGCTGCGCTTGCGCCGGGGGCCAGCATGACGGCCTTGAAGCCGCGCTTTTTCAGATCGCTGATGCTGACGTCGGCATTGTCGCCCACAAGGGTGTTGCAGCAGAATTTTACGCCCAGCCGCTCCAGTCGTTCCACCTGGGAAGCAATGACTTCATCGGGCAGACGGTAGGCGGGGATGTCGTAGCGCAGCATTCCGCCGGGGAAGGGCTTAGCCTCGAACACCGTGACGGGATACCCCATCTGGGCGAGATACCAGGCGCAGGAAAGCCCGGCAGGGCCGGAACCGATCACGGCGACCCTGGTGATGTGCCGCTGGACGGCCGCTTCCTGAGGAATGTCCATGAGCCGGTCTCCGAGCACCTGTTCCACGGCATTGATGTTGACGGCCTCATCCACCTTGGCACGGGAGCACTTCGATTCGCAGGGATGGAAGCACACGCGGCCGGTGATGACGGGAAAGGGATTGAAGTTCAGGAAGTTTTGTGCGGCCTCATCCAGACGGCCCTGCTGAATGAGGTAGTTGTTTCTGCGAATGTCCACGCCGGCGGGGCAGGCCGCCATGCAGGGGGATATTTCCTCCTGCTGCGTGACGAGACGGAAGACGTCGAGCGGGCAGGTTTTTGTGCAGGTGCCGCATCCGGTACAGGCTGCGGGATCGATGCTTTGAATCATGGAAGCTCCTTGTCAGGTTGCAATGACGGAACGTGAAAATCGCGTTGAAATGATTGCCGGCCATGATGCAAGAAGCGTACCAGTATTATAACATATTATTTTTATTTTATTTTTATGCTTTGTTGAAGTTCTGAATCAAGAAGATATTGTACATAAAAAACACAAAAACGTTTATTGCTGTACGTAAAAAATACAGCTATTCTGTGCGGGTACAGGCCGGAAAATCCGGCCGACCGGAAGGACGCTCGGGAGGAACAACATGAGACAGACTGCGGCATGGACGGAAAGCGTAACGGTAACGGCCTTCGTGCGGGAGCTTTTCGGCGAAAATTTCAGGCGGGAGCTTCTGGCGGGGCTTTCCGGCTCTGAGCTGCAGAAATGGCCGTCATTTTCGGAAAGCCCGGGAGAGAAAAACTCTGCGGATCTTGATGGGCTGCTTTTCCGGCACAGGGAAGCCGTGGAGGAGCTGAAGATGCTTTCAGGGGATTCTCCCTTTGAGCGTTTTCTGATGGATATGGCCTGCGGCGAGGAGCTGGGAGCCCTGGAAGCGCTTTTGAAGCTGGGGGAGGAAAGAATTCAGGCTCTTGCTTCGGATGACGTGCGTGCCATGCTCATGTTCACTCTGGAGAGAATGCGCAGGTTTTCTCCGTCAACGTCACCGGAACTCAAACGCTTTCTTGCTCTGTGTCGGGAACTTCATCTGTTCATCGTCTGTTCCGGGGTATTCATTCCCGGTCTTCCTCAGTTTTTCCTTCAGGTCAGGGAAACATCTCTCGGACTCGGAGATGAGGGAGAAACCGCACTGGTGGATCTTCTCATAGGTTCTCTCAATGTCTGCAACATTCCCGAGCACAACAACCCTCATTTTCATGCCGTCATGACTCGCGGGAAAAAGGTGTTCGATACGCTGAAGAATCCGGATCTTGTGGAAAAGGCTGTGCCGTATCTGGGAATTTATGCCTTTCTGGAAGGCGACTACGAGCAGGCCATGAGCTTTTTTTCCAGAGCCAGTCGTCAGATGCGCATTCAGCAGCGCCGCTACTTTGAAATGTTTTATGCCCGGCACTGGAGCTTTGCGGCCGCCAATCGAGGGGATTTCGACCTCGCGGCCGGACTTCTGCTCACCAGGCTGCGTCAGGCCGACGTGAGCAGCAATTCCTCGCTTTCTCGCAATCTGCGCAGTCAGCTGGCCTTCGTGTACCTTCGCATGGGCAGAAGCGAGCAGGCCATAGAGCAGCTCGACATGGCGCTTACCGGCATGACGAAAAGGACGGATGTGGCAAGTTCGGTGACGACGCTGCGGCACCTTGCTTTCTATCATATGTTTTCAAGCAACCTGACGGCGGCCTACAAGGTGCTCCGGCCGGCCCTCGCCAGGGCCGAAGCCGAAGGATATCAGCGCCCCGTGTACCTCAACGGCATTTTTCTGGAACTGCTTGCGTCGCTGCATGAAAAGCGACTGCCTCCGCTGCCCTGCTACTGCTTCGAGGACGAGCTCGACCGCTGCCTTGTCGGCCCGAACAAACTGCTCCGGGGAGTGGCCTTCCGTGTGCGCGGCAGGATGTTCGAGAGAAGCGGAAACAGAAAGGAGGCCATGTTTTTTTACAGAAAGAGCATAGCCTTGCTGGATTCCATCCACAACTCCATGGGAGCGGATCAGTCCCGGCTGTTTCTCGCTTCCCTGCTGCTGGAAGAGGATAAGGCGGAGGCTGAGCTGCTTGTTCATGAGGCGTGGCGTTCCTATTCGTATCTGAAGGCCCTGTGGCCGGACAGGCTGCTTCGCCTTGTGCCTTCCTGTGCCGTGGTGCAGGAGGAAGGCAGTGTTTCCGCACGTTCTCTGGTGGAGTCTTTCCGCGATACTTTCGCTCCGCGCCGCTCCGGCCTGTCGTTCGAGGAGTTTGCCCGCATACTGATCACGGAATCGGGCCGTCTGCTCGGTGCGTCGGAAGGCTGGCTTTATCATCGCTCCCAGCCTTCAGCACCGCTCAGACTCATGGAGACCACGGCGGGCACGGATGAACGATTCCCCGTGCCTGCGTCCGCAGAGGAGATTGCGGAGCTGGTGGCCGAGGGGGAGCCTGTCATGCTGGACAGTCTGGCAGACAGGGGAGAGGGGCGCGGAATGTTTGTGGGACTGCCTCTGGATTGCCGTCCTTACGGAATGTACGTGCTCTGTCTTGCGGGCAGAATCCCCGAAAGACTGCGCGTGCTTCTGGATGAAACGCTTTTGCGCGATATAAGCCGCATGCTCACGTGGCCGTGCATGCTTACGCTGGAAATGGACAGCAGAAGGCAGAGCGACGCCGTTCCCCGGAAGGACGTACGGGAAATGATATGCGCTTCCCCGAAGATGCAGAGCTTTCTTGCCGACGTGGACAACGCCGCCGGCACGGATGCTGCGGTTCTGCTCAACGGAGAGTCCGGGGTGGGCAAGGAAGTGCTGGCAAGACGCATTCATGAGCGCAGCGGCAGAAGCGGGCGTCTTGTCACCATAAATATGGCAAGCCTGCAGGACGAACTTTTTGAAAGCGAGTTTTTCGGCCATGAGAAGGGAGCCTTTACCGGAGCCATGAACAGCAAGCTCGGTCTGGTGGAACTTGCCGAAAACGGCACGCTTTTTCTGGATGAGATTACGGAGGCGAGTCCCAGAGTGCAGGCCAAGCTGCTCCGTGTGCTTCAGGAAAGAAATTTCCTGCGCGTGGGTGGAACCCGTCCCATAAGCATCAATTTCCGTCTCGTGGCCGCTTCGAACCGCAACCTGGGAGAGGCTGTGCGCAAGGGGCTGTTTCGTGCGGATCTTTACTACCGCATTGCCGTCATATGTCTGAAGATTCCTCCCCTCCGGGAACGTCGTGAAGATATCCTTCCACTGGCGAGGTACTATCTGCATCATTTTGCCCATCGTCACGGTCGAGAGGTCGTGCGAGACTTTTCGGAAGCCAGCTGCAGGCGGCTGGAGCAATGGTCGTGGCCGGGAAACATCCGTGAACTGCGCAATGTCGTCGAGCAGTCCGTGATTCTCAGCGGAGGACGGATGCTCAGTTTTCAGGAAGAGTTTGAAGTGCAGACGCCCCGAGTCGAAAGAAGTGCCGGGGCAGTGCCTCTGCCGCCGGAGAATGCCCCGGCGGAGGGAATGTCTCTTGAGGAGGCAGAAAAACGGTGCATTCTTGCCGCGCTTAGGAAGACGAACTGGCGCATAGACGGTGCCCATGGAGCACTTTCCATTCTAAAAATCAGCCGCTCGGCCCTTTATGCCAAGATGCGCCGATACGGAATTTCCCGGGAGAGCGACGAAACTCCGGGAATGCGGAAAATTTTGTGATGAACGATTCGAAAATGTGCTGCTTCCGGGCGGCAGAACAGGCACGTCGTCCTCGTCGTCTGCGTTTTGCCTGCAATCCCCGTCGGCAGATACGGAAATTTTTCAAAATTGAGCTGCGTTCAGGACATTTTTCGGAACATTGTGAACGCATGGCGGTTAAAAATTATGGTTGAGCATGGGGGCCGCGTCATGTACGCTGCATAAGAAAGTCATGAAAGTGTTTTTTTATATGTTTTTGAAAAAAGCGCTTTCTTTGCTCACCAGGAGAAATGCATGAAAACTCTGCAATGCGATGTCGTGGTCGCCGGCGGCGGCCCTGCCGGAACGTTTGCGGCCGTCAAGGCAGCGGAAAACGGAGCCGACGTCATTCTGCTCGACAAGGGTTATGTCGGCAAGAGCGGCTGCGGTACTTTCGGCGCCGGTTCGTTCAAGGCCTACCTCAAGGAAGAGGATTCTTTTGACCTGTGGTACGGCAAGGCCGTGGAAGAAGGCTTCTTCATCAACGATCAGGACTGGCTCAAAAAGCACTTCGACACCATAGGCGACAGAGTGAAGGAACTCGAATCCTGGGGCGTGGTGTTTGAAAAGAACGAAGACGGCACCTACAACCGCATCGAGGGGCAGGGCTCTTCGGACAAGCGGCCCATCAAGACGCTCATGTTTCACGGGCCTCAGTTCATGGAAGTCATGC